>JAFMJU010000026.1 GCA_017853285.1 Gemmataceae bacterium | reverse complement strand
AGAACCGAGGGCGGCGGTTTGGAATGCACCGAGAGGGCCACCTTGGTGGCGGTTTCCTGCAGTCCTTTGGATTGCGATTCTTGCACCGCCTCGGCCACAGCTTGGGCCGCCTCGCCGGTGGCGGTGACCGCCTGTTTGCTGACGCCCCCGAAGTGTTCCCACAGCGCGTGGACCATCACCACCAGGAGCGCGGCCAGGCCGTAGGGGATGATCACCTTGCTCACCAGCCAGCGGCCTACCCCGGTGCCGAATCCCAGCGAGGTGACCCGCTCGAGCATGCGGCTGTAGACGGGGCAGGGACGGTAAATGCCATCCAGCGGGGCCGCCAAGCGACGGTCCAGCCGCAGCAGGGGATCGCCTTGCAACCATTCGGCTGGGTCGCGGATATCCTGCATCTTCAAATGGTTGCGGCTCAACGCGTCCCGCAGGTCATAAAAGGTGATGTGCCCCTGGTCCAGGATGCGGTCGATCAGTTCCTGGATGATTTTCCGGCGGGCCACCCGCTCCAGGGGGTTGTCCGCCTGAAGTCCCACATCGTCGAGGGCACTGTCGATCAGCGGATGGAACAGTCGGCGCACCTGGGTTTCGGCGTGAAGGGAGCTTTTGCCCAGCAATCGCTGCAATACAGCCCGGCTGGTGTCCGGAACGCGCATCACCGGCAGCAGACCCAGCAGGGTTTTCAGCCGTCCGGAAACCTGGACAAGGCCCAGGTAGTGCAGTTGCCGTTTCCATGGCCGCACTCCCAGTGAGATGGCGTATTCCACCACATCCAGCGCGTAGGCCTTGTTGGCCAGGCCGTCACTCATCCCCTGCAGGTTGCGCAGGAACGCCGATTCCTCACCCGATTCACCTTGTTCTGCCTTGTCCAGCACGGGGTTGAGCGCGTTGAGGAAGGCGTCCCCCTCCTCGCTGTCCAATCCCAGCGGGGCGCCCACCGCATCCACCAGCAGCCGCAGGTTGGCCTGCGCCCGGGCGAGTGCGTTTTCCGACCGCTTGCCGACGCACAGCCGCGATTCGCGAACCTGCTCCAGGGCGGCCGTCACCCACTGGCCCTGGCCTTCCGCCTCCTCGGCCAGCCGCCTGTGCCTTTCCAGATATGGGTCGGGCTCCTCGTCCGCGGCCAGCCCCCCCGGGTGGAAGGGGTAATCGGTGTCCAGCGATTCCCGGACGATCAGATCCAGACGGACCTTGCTCTCCAGCATCTCCGCCAGGCTATTGGCGGTTTGCCGGGCCAGGCCCGGGAAAAAGGCGCCCACCCTTTCCGGTTCAAGGGAAGACAGCATTCCGAACCAGGGCAGGAATTCCAGCAGCACCCGGTCGGTGGGGGAATCCGGCCTGCCACGCCCGTCCCGGGCGAGGACCTGTCGTATTTCATCCATCTCACAGGGGGGAATCAGCTCCGCGAAATTCGCGGAGGCCTCAGGCCCCCAGCCCCGCTCCAGAAGGACCTGCTCCACACGGGCCATGACCAGCCTTCGTGTCAGCTTGCCCAGGGTTTCGGAACGTTTTTTTTCCAGCCGCTCCTGTTCCTCTGTGACCACTCCGGGAGCCTGGGCCTGGCGGACCAGCCCGGGCGATTCCAGCAGCTTGGTTTCATCCTCATTCGGTTTGAGCAACAGCAGGACTGTGTCTGGAAGCAGCCGCGTGGGCGAAACCGAAAGCTCCTCGGGTTCCACCTTGCGCCAAAGGTCTTGCCTGGAGACCACCAGGTAGCCGCGTGCCGCCAGCCTGCGGTTACCCAGCCAGGCCACGCCCCCGGTTTCCATCCGCTCCAGGATGCGCATGGGGGCCAGCACGCCACCAGGCGCCCGGCTTTCCAACCATTGGTCGAGTCGAATGGATCGCATTGGCACCGGCTCTCCGCCTACCGATTCCCTGCGATGATCTTACCTGCCGGATCGGTTCAGTGTGGCCAATTCGTGGGCCAATTCCAGCACTTCCCCCTCGCTGTGGGCCGCCGACAGGGTGATTCTCAATCGGGCACCTTCCCTGGGTACGGAGGGATACCGGATGGCCGGCACCAGGAATCCCGCTTTCCCAAGGATTTCCGACCATGCAATCGCCCGGCGGGGCTGCCCCAGCACCACCGGGACGATGGGCGCCGTGCCTGGCAGCGCGGAAAAACCGGCTTCCCCCAGTTTCGTCCTGAGCAGCGCGGCCAACCCCAGCACTTTTTCACGCCGCCAGGGTTCCTGGCCTGCGATCCGTAATCCGGCCCTGGCCGCAGCCGCGTTGGCGGGTGCCAGGGCGGTGGAAAACAGGTAACCCCGCGCGCCGTTGACCAGCCAGCGGATCAGGTCCCTGCTCCCTGCGATGAACCCGCCTTGCGATCCAAGCGCCTTGCTGAGGGTGCCCGTCCGGATCAGCAACCCCTTTTCCCGCTCGAACCTCGGGGCCAGCGTGTGGGCCAAGCCGGCCCCTTCAGGCCCCATCACGCCGGTGGCATGCGCCTCATCCACCAAAAGCATGCCTTCCTGGTTCAACACCAGGTTGGCCAGGCGTTCCAATGGAGCCGTGTCGCCATCCATGCTGAAGACAGAATCAGTCACCACCAGCAGGCGCCGGTGGCGCGACCGATGGGCGCGTGCCAATTCCTCGGCATGGTCCGGATCGGCGTGACGGTATACCCGTACCGTGGCCTTGGACAGCCGGCATCCGTCGATGAGGCTGGCATGGTTCAAGGCGTCGGAAAGGATCAGATCTTCCGGGCCGGCCAATGCGCTGATGGCGGCGAGGTTCGCCTGGAACCCTGATGGGAACACCAACGCTTTCTCGGCACACTCCCATGCGGCCAAATCCCTCTCCAGTGAGCGCAGGCTGGGGAGCCAACCGGTCACCAAGGGCGATGCCCCCGCCCCGGTCCCCTGCCGGCGGATCGCCCGCAAGGCGGCGCGTGCCAACCGTGGGTCGTGCGCCAAACCGAGGTAATCATTCGAGGCGAAAGGCAGAACCGATTTTCCGCGCCATATCACCCGGCTTGGCCCAGCCGGATCGGGCCTTAAAACGCGACGGACCCGGGCGTTCCCTTCCGCCCGGGTCTGTCGCAGTTCTTCCAGCCAAAAGGGGCGCATGGGGCAGCCCGGTTTTCGGTTACTCGGGTGGCCGAATCCGGTTCAGTTTCCGGCCAGCACAGGCAGGGAAAAAGATCCGTTGGCACGCGCCGCGCCACCACCGATGGTCTCGGCGGGAACCGCGTCGGGGTCTCCCCCGCCCACCCGGTCGTCATCCCAGGTGAGACCGAGGTCGCGGATCATCTGGAGGTCTTCGCTGTTGGCCCTGCCGTAGGTGGACAGGTAATTGCCGATCAGGCCGCTGGTGGCCCCCGCGTAGAATCCCCAGCTCTGCATGTCACGCAGGTTCTTTTCGCGGCCACCGGCCACTTTCAGATCCTGTTTGGGCAAAATCATCCGGATGGTGGCGATGATCCCCAAAATGACCAGCGGCTCCAGTGGTTTCAGGTGGGCCAGGGGGGTCCCGGCGATCGGGTGCAGGAAGTTCAATGGCACCACGTCGGGGTTGAGGGCCTTCAGGCTGAAGGCCAGATCCACCCGGTCCTCCACGGTCTCACCCATGCCGAAGATGCCGCCCGAGCAGGTCTCAAGGCCCACTTCCTGGGCCAGCTTGAGGGTCTTGACCCGGTCCTGCCAGGTGTGGGTGGTGACGATCTTCGCGTAATGTCGCTCTGAGGTTTCCAGGTTGTGGTTGATCCGCCGCACGCCGGCTTCCTTGAGGTCCCGGGCCTGCTCGGGGCTCAAGGTCCCCAGGGTGGCGCAATGGCAGATGCCGTCAACCTTCTTCATGGCCTGGACGGCTTCCATGATTTTCGGCCATTCGCGCTGGGAGGGGCCCCTGCCGCTGTTGACGATTCCAAAGGCGCTGGCGCCGTTCTCGCGGGCGAACTCGGTGGCCTTCTCCACCTCCTCGCCCTCCATCATGGAGTGCGGCTCGATTCCGGTGTTGTAAAAGCTGGATTGTGCGCAGAATTTGCAGTCCTCGCTGCAACGCCCGAACTTCGAAGCCAGGATGCTGCAGAAGGTGACCTTGTTTCCGTGGAAATGCCGGCGGACCCGGTTGGCGGCGTACATCAGGTCATACACGGCGTCACCGCGGAGGCGGAAGCAGGCGTCCGCCTCCTCGCGGGTCATTTCACCGCCGTTGATGATCCGCCTCGACAGGGCCAGCAGGTCGAAGGGCGCCTCAGTCAGGGTGTTTTCGTCCCGGTTTTCCAGGGCTGGGTCGAGGCCGCCGTTCGTTTTCTGCATGGTGCTCATCCGATCGTTCCTTGCTCAAAAATCTCTGGGAGCCTGCTTGCCCTGTTTTTTCAGATTAGGGGCCGGGGCTTTCCGGCACAACCGGCATGGCGTTTATACGGTTCCATTCGCCGCGGTTTCAGGATTCGCTGCGTCGGGTGGGATAGACCAGCACGGTGGTGATGGCGCCAAGCAGGGCCAAGGCGAACACATGCAGACCCAGCGGGACCTCTTCCCGGCCCCCTCCGGAAGGAGCAGCCGCGGTGGTGGTTCCAGTTCCCGGGGAGCCCGGAGCGGTTCCTGGAGGGGTTCCGGGAGGTTGGGCCAACCCGGCGCAAACCACGGCCTGCAGGCATACGGTCCAAAGTCCCATGGCTCATTCCCCGGGCATCGCGAATCAAGGGGGGACTATCGGGCTCGTTGGTCCGTCGCGAATCCCCCAGTTCCAAAGTATGAAGGTCTGGAGCTTCGTCCGCTATCCGGTTGGATGGGGGGTGGCGGGGAATCGACCGTTTTGAACCATTTCCGCGTCAGCCATTGGGCCAGGCAACCCAGCAGGCAAACCACCGCCCCGATTCCCGCCACCAGATCCGTGTGGGCCTCGGGCCAACCCGGGGCGCCGGTTTCCAGTTTCGATTCCATCAGTCCGATCACACCGGCCCCGATGAGTGCGGTACCGATCGCGGCGGTGAAAACCACAAGAAAAAAGCCCCGGAACAAAAGGAAAGCCAATCCCCCGGCCAAAAAAAAGGGAAGGGGATCCGTTTGTCCTGTCCCAATCTGCAAGACGCCCAGCGTTGCGGCGGCGCCACCCAGCAAAAACACAACCACATCGAAAAGCGATAAGGCCAATGCGCCTGCCGTCGCCCCGAATAATGCGGCGGCAACCAAACGCTGCAATCCGAGGCTGGGGCCCATTTCCAACCCTGCGGCCCCTCCCAGCAGCGTGGCCAGCAGGATCACCCAAAAGCGGTACAACCGCCCGCCAAAACCCCACAATAAGACACCCACCAGCAATGCCACAAAAAGCAGGCCGGGCGATAAACGGCGCACATCCTCGAGCAAATCCCAGGGCTTCAGCTCGTCCATGCGCGCCTTCCTTGGCTGGCAAACCGGGCGTCCGAAGGCAAAAGGCCAGTAGAAACGCCGGAAAAGTTGACCAAGGTTAACCATTTGGCCCCAATCGGGGGAACGGGGTTTGGTTGTGGATCTTTTGGGAAAAATTCTTAAGGTATGCTCTTGTTTTACCTAATTAAAAGGTTAGACTTTTGGTGTTGGCAGGTTATACTCATCAAATACGGTTGTACGAAGGGTCTTTGGGTATTACCCGGTTAAAAGCGAGGTTAGCCATGGCAGGTGTCCCCCGTAGAAACGGTTTTACCTTGATCGAGCTTTTGGTGGTGATCGCCATCATCGCCGTGCTGGTCGGTTTGTTGGTCCCCGCTGTCCAAAAAGTACGTGAGGCGGCCAACCGGATGAGTTGTACCAACAACCTCAAGCAAATCGGCTTGGCCCTTCACAACCACAATGACACCTTTGGTTCCTTTCCCGCCGGTTACATGGATTTCCAAAGCCAGGTCGTGAATCCGGCCAATTTGGGCCCAGGTTGGGGTTGGGGTTCCCGCATCCTGCCATTCCTGGAGCAGGACAACCTGTACCGGGCCATTCGTTTTGACAAACCGATAGCCGATCCCCTGAACGCGTCAAACCGGTCCCTGGTGGTGAAAACTTTCCAATGTCCGTCGGACAACCACATGCAAGCTTTCCGAACCGATGGCAACTCCATTGAGGTGGGCCCAAGCAATTATGTGGGTATGTTCGGAAGCCGCGAAATGGCGGACGACCCGGGCCGTGGGGAAGGCTGCTTTTTCCGCAATTCCCGCATTCGCATCGCCGATCTGTCCGACGGATCCAGCAACACCCTGATGATTGGCGAAAGGTCCAGTCGCTTGTGCAAAAGCACATGGACCGGGTTTGTCCTTGGGGCGGTGACTTTCCCGGTGGGCGACCCCGATGATGCCGAGGAACCCTACCCCCTCATTTTGGGCCACACCGGGATGATGGACCCAAATGATCCCCCCCACACACCCAATGGCCCAAAACTTCATGCCGAAGATTTCGCCAGCAATCACACCGGCGGCGTCAATTTTCTGCAGGGTGATGGCGCCGTGCGGATGATCAAAAACTCAATCCGCCCCGCCGCCTGGGTGGCTTTGGGAACCCGGGCCGGTGGCGAGGTGATCCAGGAAGACTGACACGCCTCAAAGGGGAACCGGCAGGTCGCGCTTTTCCATGTGACGGCTTCCCACCCAATACCCAGCCAAACCGGACACCACCAAAACCAGGCTCGCGGGGACAACCGCGCGAGCCATTCCCCATTCCGGTATGCCGATCAGGTCGGCCCGGCCCAAAACCAATTCCTGTGGTCGGTAGTAGTAGAACACCGTGAATGGACGCACCCATCCCAACGGGTCGTACAGTTGGGCCAGTAGATTCGCCAGGTACATCAGGAACAGCACCGCGGAAAGCAGCCCCAGCGCCTGGATGCGTGACCGCCCGAATGCGGCCACGGCGTAGGTGAATCCGCTCAGGGCGATGCCCAGGGCGGCGACCGCGGGTGCTGCCTTCAGGAAGTCAGCCGGGACCAGACGCATCCTCTCCTCAAACGATCGGCCTTGGGTCTTTTTTCCCGTTTGCAGCAACCCCAGCCGCATCCACCAGGGTTGGGCCGCTTCCATCTTTTGCACCAGATCCGCCGCCATCGGTTTCTCGCGGATCGGATGGATCCACCACGCTCCCAGGGCCAGGCCCCCGCTCAATGCCAGGCCCAATAGCGGCCAAATCGCCAGATCAAACAGCAGGTGCGACAGGTTGACCAGCCTCCTGCTCACTGGTTGGCTGAGCAGCAATTCCAGGGTGCCACGGTCCAATTCACCCAGCAGGGCGGTACCCCTGCCCAGTGCCCACAGGCCCACCAAGCCCACCGCCAGCGGGTGAACCAGGGCGATGCTCAGCACATCCATCGCGTTTTCCAGGCTGATCCGGTCACCCCCGATGAGGGTGCGCAGCATCTTGCCCGGGCCGTCGAACACCACCGCCTCGATGTCCCTGGGGCCCAGGCCACTTTGTGATGCGAGCAATCTGAAAAAGGGGGTGATGTCCTCCAGTGTGCGTCGGAGCACCAAACACCAAACCAAACCAAAACCGGCCAGAATCGACAGGAATCCAATCAGCCACCAGCGCCAGTCCTTGGTCAGGCGTCCAATCAGCAATCCCATTGCGAAGAAATGCGGTTGGCGGGAAATCATGCTGTTTCTCCCGTGTCCAGCCGCGCGGGGGATGACCCATGAATGGCTTGGTACAGCCGTCCCAACCCCATCGGTTCGATGCGCAAATCAGCCAGAGGCTGTTTGGCCAGCCATTCCAGGTGGGCGGGCCCAAAATCAGGTGCCTCAAGATCCAGGCTTCCTGTTTCAGCGCCCCAATCTCCGGTGGCCGTTTCCGGTGGAAGGCCCCGCAGGGCGCCTGTCAGCCTTGCTCGGATCCGTCGCCCCTGTCGGAGATCCTTCCCCTGCCAATGGGCCTCCAACTTGCCCTTTCTCAGGATAAGAACCCGGTGGCAAACCGCTTCCACCTCTTCCAGCACATGCGAACTGAAAAGGATGCCCTGCCCTTGCCGGGCCCCTTGGGCGACCAGGTCCAGCAACGCGTTTCGCATGGCCGGGTCCAGGGTGTTGGTGGGCTCGTCCAAAACCAAAAGCGGGCAGCGGGGTGCCAAAAGGGCCACCAACGCCGCCTTGCGCCGCATTCCGGAACTGCCGTTTCGCAGCACCGTGTCCAGGGGCAGGCGAAATAGGTCTGCCAGCAAATACAGCTCATTCTCCACCCGCTGGCCCCTCAAGTCGGCCAAAAAGCGGGCCATTTGGCGCAAGGTCAGGTTTTCATACAGGCGAAGTTCCCCGGGTAAGTATCCCACAGCCTGACGCGCCAGGGCCCCCTCGGTCCATGGGTCATAGCCTGCCAGGCGCACGGTGCCTCGGGTCGGTTTCAAAAAACCCAGAAGCAACCTCAGGGCCGTGCTCTTGCCGGACCCGTTGGGGCCCAGCAGGCCTACCACTTCCCCCGGGCGTACCATCAGGTCCAGATGATGAAGGGCCCAAAAGGGCTGGCCAAAAAGACTGGAATAGGCCTTTCCCAGCCCGTTCATCTCCACCAGCGGTGGTGCCATGCCTTGGGATAGGCCATCCCGTGAAGCAGCATTCGGGCCGGTTGTGGAGGCGGAAAAAACCATTCCAATCCTTTCGGTGGAGGCCAGGAATCGCAGGTTCACCCATGGCAGTGCGGGGTGGCGGGGATTGCCTCAAGCCAGGGAATAACGGTTTCGCCTCCCCCCCGGGCCGGCCCAAACCCTAGAATCATCCTCATGTTAGCCCGCATTGCTTCCGTTGTGGGAAGGAATGTCGGGGTTTGGCTGAAGCATGGATCTGGGGCCGGAGTACAGGCACATGGCAGGGGAAAAGATCACCACCCGGGCGGAAGATTACTCGCAGTGGTACCTCGACATCGTCCACCGGGCGGGTCTGTCGGAAAATTCCGCGGTCCGCGGCTGCATGGTGATCAAGCCCAACGGCTACGCCCTGTGGGAGCGCATGCAGCGGGCCCTGGATCGGATGTTCAAGGAAACCGGGCATGTGAACGCCTACTTCCCGCTGTTCATTCCCAAAAGCTACCTCGCCAAGGAAGAGCAGATGGCCGAGGGATTCGCCAAGGAGTGCGCGGTGGTGACCCACTACCGTCTCAAATCGATTCCCGGGAAGGGGGTGGAGGTGGATCCCGAGGCCCGGTTGGAGGAGGAACTGATCGTTCGGCCCACCTCGGAGACCATCATCTGGAACACCTACAAGAACTGGATCCAGAGCTACCGCGACCTGCCGCTCCTGATCAACCAGTGGGCGAATGTGGTGCGGTGGGAGATGCGCACCCGCTTGTTCCTGCGCACCGCCGAGTTCCTGTGGCAGGAGGGCCATACCGCCCACGCCACCAGCGACGAGGCTGAGGAGGAAACCCGCAAGATGGTGGAGGTCTACCGGCGCTTTGCCGAGGACTACATGGCCATGCCGGTGTTGGTGGGCCCCAAGAGCGACGGGCAGAAATTCCCCGGCGCCGTGTACACCCTCTGCATCGAGGCCATGATGCAGGACAAGAAGGCGCTCCAAGCCGGCACCAGCCACTTCCTGGGCCAGAATTTCGCCAAGGCTTTCGATGTGAAATTCCAGTCGGCCCAAGGCAAACAGGAGTTCGCCTGGGCCACCTCCTGGGGTGTCTCCACCCGGTTGATCGGTGGCCTCATCATGACCCACTCGGATGACCAGGGACTGGTCATCCCCCCCCGTTTGGCCCCCACCCATGTGGTGATCGTGCCCATCGGCAAGAACGATGAGGAGCGCAAGGCGGTGGTCGAGGCGGCCACCAGGTTGCGGGATGCCATCCGCGCCCTCCCGCGCGACGACTTCTACGGCTACGAGCCCATCGAGGTCAAAATCGACACCGATTTCGACAAGAGCCCCGGATTCCGCTTCAACGAGATCGAGTTGAAGGGAGTGCCTGTCCGTGTGGAAATCGGGCCGAAGGATCTGGCCCAGGGGGCCTGCGTCATCGGTCGCCGCGACATCCCCGGAAAGGACGGCAAGCTGATGGGCATCCCGCTGGCCGAGGCCCCGGCCCGGGTGGACGCACTGTTGCGCGAAATCCAAAAGGCGCTGTTTGATCGGGCGAAAGCATACCGGGATGCGGCACTGCACACTTGCGACAGCTACGCCGAGTTCCAGGAGCGGATTGATAAAGAGGGCGGGTTTTTTCTGTGCCACTGGGACGGCACCCGGGAGACCGAGGACAAAATCGCCGCGGAAACCAAGGCCACCATCCGTTGCATCCCGTTCGACCGCCCGGCCGAACCGGGCAAGTGCATGGTGACCGGCAATCCCTCGGCGGGCCGCGTGGTTTTCGCCCGTTCGTATTGATCCGTCAGGTAAATCCAACGCGCCGGCCTTCCCCCGAATGGGACGGCCGGCGCTTTTGTTTGGGTGACGGGTTCAGCTTGTCTGATGGCGGGCCTGGCGGATGGTCGCTTGCCTCCGGTGCCCCTCGGGCCGGGGCAGGGGGGGGATATCGAATTCGGCCAGGTAGCCGGGCACATCGGTTCGCCCGTCCTGGCGGTAGTCATCGCACAAGGCTTGGGCGAATTCGCGCAATCGTTCCGGGTGGGTGATCTGCTCCCGGGCGTGCTGGAAAACCAGTTCGAAGGACCGGGTCAGGGCGATGGCGTGGGTTTGCCCGGTCACGCCCCAAAGCCAGTCGCTCAATCGCAAAAATCGGGCAAAGGCCGACTCGCCTGCAAGCAGCAGGGGCAGGCTGCGCGCCAGCCTGCCGGAATTGCCAAGCATGTCCCAGTAGCGGGCGAAGCGTTTCAGTCGGCACATCTCGGCGTAAGGGATCAGTTTGGTGCTCAATATCTCGTAGGGGGCCTGCGGGCTGTAAACCATCTTCCATTCCGCGTCATGGCGGATAATGGGGGTGCCCCGCAGACGCTTGAGGATTCCCACCTGGATTTCCTGGGGCCCCAGGCCGCGCAACGAGTCGAATCCCTTGCCGAAACTTTCCAGGGTCTCCCCCGGCAGGCCGGCGATCAGGTCTGCGTGGATGTGCACCGCGGTGTTTTCCCGAAGCCAGCGCAGGTTTTCCACGGTTTTGGTGTTGTCCTGCCGTCTGCTTATGAGCGCCTGCACTTCCGGATTCAGGGACTGGATCCCCACCTCAAACTGCAGGGAACCTGCCGGGAAACGCCGGATGAGCGACTTCAATTCCTCCGGCAATCGGTCGGGGATCATTTCAAAGTGCAGGAACAAATCCGGCCGCAGGCGGTCGAGGAAAAATTGCAGGATGGTGGTGCCCACCCGTGTGTTCAGGTTGAAGGTGCGATCCACGAACTTGAACTGCCGGGTGCCACGCTTCAGCAGGTGGTCCATCTCTTGCAGGAACGGCTCCAGAGGGGCCGCCCTTACCGGGATTTCCAGGGAGGAAAGACAAAACTCGCAGGTGAACGGGCATCCACGCGAAGCCTCGACATAAATCACCCGGTGGGCGATGTCCTCGCTGTCATACAGCGAATAAGGCAGTTTGAGTTCATGGAAATGGGGCGGTTGCGCCTGGTGGATTTTCATCAGGGGCCTTCGCCCCTCCAGCAGGCTGGCGCACAACTTTGGAAACTCCAGGTCGGCTTCACCCTGGATGGTGAAATCCGCAAGCCCGACAATCTCCTGGGTCTCCGCCTCGTGGCTGACTTCCGGGCCACCCAGCACGATGGTCAGGTCCGGCCGCACCCGTTTCAGCAGCGCCACCACCTCCGTGAGCACGCGCACATTCCAGATGTACACCCCCAGCCCCAGAATCCTCGGGGACTGGGCCACGATCGCCTCGGCAATCTCGTGCGGGCTTTTCGAGATTTCATATTCCGCGATGGCCGCCTTTTCAGCCAGCCCGCCCAGGTTCGCGAGGAGATACCGCAGGCCGAACGAGGCGTGCGAGTAGCGGGCGTTGGCGGTGGCCAAAAGGATCTCGGGCATGAAAAAACCGGCTCCGTCCTGAGGGACAAGCCGGTTCATGATAACCAAGGCGAGGGCTTGGGTTCAGGGAAGTTCCCGCAGTTTCAAATTGCGAAACTCCACCGGAGATCCTTCCGACTCCAGGCACAGGTAGCCTGTCTTGGGATCGCAGTTGGCGCCGCCGGACACCTCGGCCCCGTTCACCCACAGGCGAACCTCGCCGTTGATGGCGCGCACATAGTAATGGTTCCATTCGCCCACCCCCTTGCTGCGTTCCTGCGTGGGGAAGCTGCGAATGCCGTCCGGTGCCACCGGGGGGAACGGTTTCATTTTCACGCCCACGGGAAAAACATCGCCGTGGCAGGTGAACCAATTGGCCTTCTTGCCGGAAGACTTCTCGTAGGCCTCCTTGTAGCCAAGATCCAGCACCTGCACCTCGATTCCTTTGGGCAGTTGTCCCGGTTTCAGCGCCATCAGGGGGCCTTCCGGAGCCCATAGGAAGATTCCGGAATTACCTGCCTTCTTCAGGTGCCGCCACTCCACCACCAGTTCAAGGTTGGTGTACTGCTTCTTGCTGCGGATCACGCCCACAGGATTGCCGGTGCAGGTGATCAGCCCGTCGGCATGGAATTTCCAGGTGTCTTCGTTGCAGTTTGCCCGGGTGAAATCATCGCCAGTCAGCGCCTTGAAGCCGGGGCCCGTGCCGTCCAGGTAAGCCTTCGGGGCCTCCTGGGCTTGGATTGGGAATCCGGCCCCTGCCATCATCAGGCCGGCCAGTAGGAGTTGGTTCCAACGCATTCATCTTTCTCCGGGGTGGAATTATCCGTGGGTTTTCAACCAGCAGCATAACCGCCCGGAAACGGAAAGCCAGCCCGCGCCGAAACCGGCATCCGCAGTGTTTTCCAGAGCTTGATTTCAATTCACCTCGATGCTGTCCACCCTGGGTTTTCCGTTTTCCAGGGTCACACCGATGGCAATTTTTTTGCCCGATTTTTCGGTCAGGTACTCATGAATTTCCCGGCCGTTCCCGCCATGGTTGGCCGAGGGGACCGAGGCGGCCGATTCCCGCAGGGCCGGATTCTTTTTTACCAGCGCGCGCAGGGTTTCCTTGCCCATGTAAGACTTGAGGTCGCTGCCCGCCGACTGCCAGGCCTGATCGGTTTGCCCCCTGCGGAGTTTTTCCAAAAAAGCATCCGCCTCGGCTTTGCCGGGTCCCCCTGGCAATGGTTGGGATTGGGAACGGAAAAACCACACCATGGCGCAAATCGCAATCAATCCCAGAACAACTCCCGGGACAATCCAAACCATAGGTTTGAATGGCTTTGTTTCCTCGGCCAGCCTTGGTTTTTTCGCCACCTCAGTCCAGCCCCAGGGTTTCGCCACCCGCGCGGGTTCCTGCGGCCCGCCAAGCCGCCAGGGTGATTCCTTGGCCCACCGTGCGCACGGCTCCGTCCATCATGAGCGCGTTGACCACTCCACCGCTGTGGTAACTGCGGGCGGTCACGGCGGCATAGGTCGGCAGTGTGATCGACTCGCCATCCCGCATGCTGGTCAAATCGATATCTCTCAACTGCCCATTCACTGTCACCAGGACCTTAGAATTCGGGGTGAAGGTGGTGGTGATTCCGGTTTCATGCACATCTCCCTCCACCCACTCGGTATGGCCGTTTTCGTCATAGGTGCCTGAACCAATTAAACTGGAAAGGTCGGCCGGATTGGATGGAACGGGCGCGCTGAGTTTTGCCGGCAGCAAGCTGTCCCAGACATTTGGCTGATACGCCTTGTTTTCACTCGCTCCCAGAGTGTTGGAGGTGCCATCGGAAATATCGCTGGGTTTACACCTGAAGTTGGGGGCGAAGGCACCGTCGCCAAATTGCCCGGATACCGGGTCGTAGACGAACCAGGTCCCCTCGGCGAAGGAGTAGTTGTTGGGGTAATAAGTGATGTTCGCGGTCACCCGCTCCCGATCCTTGGTTTCCGAGGGGCACATCCAGGTTGCCACACGCATTTTGGCCACATCCGGCCGGGTGCGGAAATCGTTGCGGGCTGTGCTCCAATCAATCAACTTGGCCAGGTTTTCCTGCTCCAGATAGGGCAGCAGCCTGGCATGTGCGCTCCACGGTTGTGAGACCTGGTCCCGGGGCATCTCCGCGCAGGCGGGGAAATATCCCAGGGTGGCCAGGTGGTTGTGGAGGGCAAGCCCGATCTGCTTCAGGTTGTTCGAGCACTTGGCTCGGTTGGCGGTTTCCCGCACCTTCTGCACAGCGGGAACGAGCAGGCCGACTAGCACCGCGATGATCGCGATCACCACCAGCAATTCAATCAAGGTGAACCCTTTGCGGCGGGTCATGCGGTCGGGTCCTTGGTCATCGCCTGGGTCTGCGGCATTTGATAAGGAATATACCAAGGGAATCATGCCTGAATGAACGCATAAAGTTGTTAATAATGTGTCATTTTAAGATTTCGAATTGGTAATAACCGTTAGGGGATCGGATCTCGAATTAGGGAAGCGAAACGCGTAACGCGAGAATCCAGGAATTGTTTCGCGCGTCGAAATCATTGTCACTGGCCAGCCAGAGGATGCGTTTCCCTCCACTGGTCTCACCCCAGGCCATACCCTCCCACTTGGGTGGAAACCGGTCTCCCGCCAAGCCCAGTTCCGGGGCCAGCAAGTCCAATATCAATTGTTTTTCCATGACTTGGATCGGTGCCTTGGCGTCCGCCAGGCTTTCCAAGGAAGAGACATCGGATGCGGCCCCTGTTTTAGCCAGGTAAACCCGCTTGATTTTTGCTTCTTTCCCCGCGAATGAATCCCGTTCAAGAACGAGGAGGCTGCCTTTCCCAACCCACAACAGCTCGCTGATGCCGCAGGTTGCCGAGTCCATCGGGTAGACGAATTCCCCCGATGGCTTGCCGGTCTCCAGGTTGTATCGGACCAAGCGGGTCCATTTGCCGCCCTCGGTTTTTTTGTCCTCGATCAAGGGCCCCTGTGTGTCGGCCCATAACTCCCTCCCTT
>JAFMJU010000457.1 GCA_017853285.1 Gemmataceae bacterium | reverse complement strand
GTCGGGATGGAGACCGTCCGATGCGTGCCGGGCCTGGCGGCCCCCCGCGCGGGCGAGGAGATGACCGGCCTTACCGTGCCGGGCCGGGTGGTCCGCCGCGTGGTCGGGATGGAGACCGTCCGATGCGTGCCGGGCCTGGCGGCCCCCCGCGCGGGCGTGATGGTGACCGGCCGATGCGCGGTGGCCCTGGTGGTCCCCCGCGGGGCAAGGGGCCGGGTAGACCGGACCGGCCTGGCACTTTGCGGTTCACCCCCCGGCCGGGGGATACGCGGACGCCGCGGGCCAAAATGCCCAGTGGGATTCCCAAGGCCAACACGCCGCTTCCCTCGGGGTACAAGCCACCGGTTCGACCGGCGCGCAAGCCGAATTGGCGCAAGAAGCCTGGTGAGGAAGAATAGGACCAGGCACGCCTGAGGGATTCCAACCGCCATGTCCGCGACCTGCCCGAATACCCGACCCTGCGCCCATGTCGGGGCGACCGTGTTGGCCAATGAGCTGTTGGCCGAGCGCACCTGGCGACTGCGGCTGAGCTGCCCGGAAGTGGCGGCCATGGCGCAACCGGGGCAGTTTTTCATGGTTCGCCTGCCCGGCAGGACCGACCCCTTGTTGGGGCGGCCGTTCGCGCTGTACGACACGGTGTTGGACGGAGCCGGGAAGCTGATCGGCCTGGAGATTGTGCACCTGGTGGTGGGCCGGGTGACCGGGCTGCTTTCCGGCCTGAATCCGGGGGATCAGGTGGAAATCTGGGGCCCGCTGGGGACACGATTTCCTGAGGTTCCCGAGCGTGTGAAGCGGGTGACGCTGGTGGCCGGTGGCATCGGGCAGACGCCGTTTTTGGCGTACACGCGGGAATTGACCGGTCACCGCGGTTTCGGAGGGGCGGCCCCACGCCGCGTGGCGGACCGGGTGGAACTGGTCTACGGGGCGCGCCGCCAGGAACTTTTGGCTGGTCTGGATGCTTTTGTTGAGGCGGGGGCGCAAGTGCTTCCCTGCACGGAGGATGGCAGCATCGGCCTGAAGGGTCGGGTGACCGATGGCCTGGATTCCGGGGAAAAACCCGAGTGGATCGTCGCCTGCGGCCCCGAGCCGATGCTCCACGCCGTGGCGCGTTGGGCGCGGGAGCGAGATGTGCCCTGCCAGGTGTCGCTGGAGACGCCGATGGCCTGTGGCTTGGGCATCTGCTTCAGTTGCGTGGTGAAGGTGGCCTCGTCGGAGCAGGCGAGCGGCTGGGATTACCAGCGGGTGTGCGTGGAGGGGCCGACCTTCGACGCGGCCAGCCTGGTGGACCTGAGTAAATAAACAGATCTAAAAAGGAAAATAAGGCGCCGGCGGCCGGACAGGCTGGCCGGCGCGGCTGTTTTTTTGGAACCAGATTCCTGATAGACCGGGGGCCGGGCCAGCCTTAGGATGCATGCCGATGGCAGATTGGGCACGGGGAGGGATGGTCATGGATCGGCGCGTTTTTCTGGCCAGCGGGGCTGTGGCGGCGTGGGGAGCCCGGCCGGGGTTCGGCGACGAGGTGGGGGGCAAGCCGCCGCGGGTGGCTTTGATCGGTTGCGGTTGGTACGGCAAAAGCGACCTGATGCGGCTGATCCAGGTGGCGCCGGTGAACATTGTTGGGCTGTGCGACGCCGACAGCCGGATGATGGACGAGGCCGCCGAATGGGTGGCGCGGCGGCAGCCTGGCTCGAAGAAGCCGAGGCTGCAGAAGGATTACCGCCAGCTTTTGGCGGAAAAAGACCTGGATCTGGTCATTGTGGAGACGCCGGACCACTGGCACGCGTTGCAGGGGATTGCGGCCATGGAGGCCGGTGCGGATGTCTATCTGCAGAAACCGATCAGCGTGGATGTGAGCGAAGGCAAGGCGCTGCTTGAGACCGCCAGGCGGTTGAAGCGGGTGGTGCAAGTTGGCACCCAGCGGCGGAGCACGCCGCATTTGGTGGAGGCCCTGGAGAAAGTGATCAAGCCGGGTCTGCTGGGGAAGATTTCACAGGCGGATATCTATTGCTATTACCACATGCGCGCCCGGGGTAATCCGGCGGACACTCAGCCGCCGGTTGGATTGGACTACGACCTGTGGACTGGGCCAGCACCCATGCGACCGTTCAATCCGATGGTGCATCCAAGGGGCTGGCGGGCCTTTTGGGAATATGGCAATGGGATACTTGGAGATATGTGCATACATATGCTGGATATGGTTCGCTGGATGCTGGATTTGGGTTGGCCCAACCGGGTGAGTTCGACGGGTGGCATCTGGATGGACAAGGCCAGCAAGGCCAACATCCCGGACACTCAGACCGCGGTCTTTGAGTTTGACGGGATGTCGGTGACCTGGAACCACCGGACCTGGGGGGATGCGCCAGATCCCGAATATCCTTGGGGTGCAACGATTTACGGCGACAAGGGGCACCTGAAGCTGAGCGTGAACAAGTACGAGTTTTTCCCGTCGGGTTCACGGAAGGCAAAGTTGTCGGGGGCGGCGCTGATGGAGGAGGATAAATACCCCGAGGACAGGACGGAAAAGGATTTGGAACGGAATGTGGCCAGTGCGGTGCGCGCCCACCTGCGGGACTGGCTGAAGGCTGTGGCCACCCGGGGCAAGCCGGTGGCGGATATCGAGCAGGGGCACATTTCCACGGCTGCCTGCGTGTTGGCCAATCGGTCGATGGAGGTTGGGCGAACCTTGCGGTATGACCCGGTGACGCACACGGTATTGGGGGATCCGGAGGCGACGGCCCTGCTGACGCGGGCGTATCGGGGCCCCTGGAAGCACCCCGGCAAAGTTTGAGAAAGGTCAAGGAAACGGGGGATTAGGACGAATTCTTCCCATACGCCGGAAAGCCGGCCGGGCCCATTCTCGGGTACGGCAAAGCTTTGGTGCCGTGGAGATTGGAATTGGTCAGGAAAACAAGCGGATTTGAATGGGGTATCCAATCCACGGTGGCCGGCACACAACTTGCTGATAAATTGAGGAAGATAGGGCTCGGATGACCCGATCCCAAGCGCGAACAGCGGAAGTGGCTGAGAAAAACAGCCTTCCCGCCGTTTGTCGCATGGGTTTGCCTTGCCGCATCGGTTAATCTGCGGTGCAGGTGGATGGGTCTGGGGAGGATGTCCATGGCGCAATTGTTTCCCAAGTTGGCCAACACCCTGTACCGGGTGGCGATAATCGGTGGGGCCTTGGGTGCCGCCGCCTTGGGTGGCGCGGCAATGATCTATGCCCGTTCGCCCTACTACACGGGGTCTATGGACGGGAAAACGCAGCCCATCCAGTTCAGCCACGCCCACCATGTGAACGGTTTGGGCATTGATTGCCGGTATTGCCACACTTCCGCCGAGCAGGTGGCTCACTCGAATGTGCCGCCCACCAAAACCTGCATGAACTGC
>JAFMJU010000456.1 GCA_017853285.1 Gemmataceae bacterium | reverse complement strand
GGAATTCTCACCGTCCTTGGCCGTGCCATAACGGATGTTGAAGCTCATCGCGCGGATGGGTGTGGCGTCTTCAGCTTGCGCAGGACGAACCGCCAAGCAGCCCACCAGCGTCAAGACGGCTATCAGGTTTTTCCGGATTATGGAGCAGCAGGTCATCGGCGGAACCCCGGGGGCAAAGGTCTTTCCCTTAGCCTCCGGGATTTCCAAGCTTTTGCAAGGCCCGGTGATGGGCCTGAACTATTTCCCCTCGACCAGACGCAAAACCGCCAGGGCGCAATCCTCGGGGGACTGCTTGCTGGTGTCGATGGTCAGTTCGGCGTGCTCAGGCGCCTCGTAGGGGCTGTCGATGCCGGTGAAGTTCTTCAGCTCGCCGCGGCGGGCCTTGGCGTACAGGCCCTTCACATCCCGCTTCTCGCACTCCTCGATGGGGGTGCTGACATGGACCTCGAGGAACTCTCCTTCACCGAACAGTTCACGGGCGGCTCGGCGTTCCGCCTTGAAGGGGGAGATGAAGCTGACCAGCACGATCAGCCCGGCATCCACCATCAGCTTGGCTACCTCCGCCACCCGACGCAGGTTTTCCACCCGGTCGGCCTCGGTGAAACCCAGGTCGCGGTTCAGCCCATGGCGCACATTGTCGCCGTCCAGCATGTAGGTGTGGCGACCCTCGGCGTGCAGGCGCTTCTCCAAAAGATTGGCCACGGTCGATTTCCCAGAGCCGGACAACCCTGTGAACCACACGCAGCGGGGTGTCTGGTGTTTCAGCAACGCGCGCTGCGCCTTGTTCACCTCCAGAGCCTGCCAGTGCACATTGCTGGACCGGCGCAGGGCGAACTCCACCATGCCCGCGCCCACGGTGGCGCAGGTCAATTTGTCGATCAGGATGAACCCGCCCAAGGCCCGGTTGGTGGAGTAGGGTTCGAACACGACAGGATGGCTAGTGGACAGCGTGGCCACCGCGATCTCGTTCAGGTGGAGCACCTTGGCGGCCAGATGCGCCCCGGTGTTCACATCCTCGCGATACTTGATCTCCATCACCGTGGCGGTGATTTCCTTGGTGTGCATCTTCAACCAATAGGAACGCCCGGGGACCATGGTGTCCTCGGCCATCCACAGGATGCGCACCTGGAACTGATCAGCCACCTCGGGCGGCGAGTCGGCCGCCACGATCAGGTCACCCCGGCTGACATCCACCTCCTCGTTCAGCGTGAGGGTGACCGAAGCCCCCTCCTCGGCTTCGGACAGTTTCTGGTCAAAGAAGTCGATTTCCTTGACCGTGGTGGTGCGACCGGAGGGAAGGATACGGACCTTGTCCCCAGGGCGGACCTTGCCCTCGGCGATGCGCCCGCAGAATCCGCGGTAGTTCAAGTTGGGCCGGTTGACCCACTGCACCGGCAGGCGGAACGCCTCGCGGGTGGCCTTGTGGCTGACATCTATCGTGTCGAGGTGCTCAAACAGCGTCGGCCCCTGGTACCAAGGCATGTTGCCGCTAGCCTTCATCACATTGTCGCCGTGCACGGCGGCGAGGGGAATCGCCTGCAGCGTGGTCAGGTGGGCGTCTTTGGCGAACTCGCGGTAGTCAGCCTCGATCTTCCGGAAGACCGACTCATCGTGGTTCACCAGATCCATCTTGTTCACCGCCAGCACGATGTGGCGGATCCCCATCATGGTGACGATGCGATGGTGGCGGCGCGTCTGGGGCAGGATACCCTTGCGCGCGTCGATCAGCAGGATGGCCAACTGGGCGGTGGAGGCGCCGGTGGCCATGTTGCGGGTGTACTGCTCGTGGCCGGGGGTGTCGGCGACGATGTACCGCCTGCGATCGGTGGCGAAAAAGCGGTAGGCCACATCGATGGTGATGCCCTGTTCCCGTTCAGCCTCCAGTCCGTCTACCAGCAGCGCGAAATCGATCTTCTCCCCGGTGGTGCCGTAGCGCTTGGAGTCGCTTTCGAGCGCCTTGAGCTGGTCGTCGAAGATGCACTTCGACTCGTAAAGCAGCCGACCGATCAGCGTGCTTTTGCCATCGTCGACGCTGCCACAGGTGATGAAACGGAGCGTCTCCTTGCGGCGTTGCTCCTCGAGGTATTCGGCGATGTTTTTCGCGTGCAGCTCGGCCATTAGAAGTACCCTTCCTGCTTCTTCTTTTCCATGGAGCCGGGCGTGTCGCTGTCGATCAGGCGGCCCTGGCGTTCCGAGCTGACGGTGTTGAAGGTTTCGGCGATGATCTCCTCCATCGTGGTCGCGGGACTCTCGATAGCGGCAGTGAGGGGGTAGCAGCCGAGGGTACGGAAACGCACCATGCGCAACTCCGGCTTCTCGCCGGGCTCGAGCGGCATGCGGTGGTCATCGACCATGATCCACATGCCACCCCGCTTCACGACGGGTCGCTCGGCGGCGAAGTAGAGCGGGACGATGGGAATCTGCTCGACATGCAGGTACTGCCAGATGTCGAGTTCGGTCCAATTCGACAGGGGGAAGACGCGGATCGTCTCATCCGGACGGGTGCGGGTGTTGTAAAGGTTCCAAAGTTCCGGACGCTGGGCCTTGGGGTCCCAGCGGTGGCCGGCGGACCGGAAGGAGAAGATGCGCTCCTTGGCGCGGGACTTCTCCTCGTCGCGGCGGGCACCCCCGAAAACCACATCGAAGCCGTGGTGATCCAGGGCCTGGCGCAGGGCCTGGGTTTTCATGACATCGGTGTGGTAGTTGGAGCCGTGGGTGAAGGGGTTCACGCCAGCCTTCAGCCCCTCGGGGTTGGTGTGGACCAGCAGTTCCATGCCGGATTCCCTCACCATGCGCTCCCGGTGGGCGTACATGGCCTGGAATTTCCAGGTGGTGTCCACATGGAGCAGGGGGAACGGGGGCGGAGCGGGATAGAAAGCCTTGCGCGCCAGATGCAGCATCACGGAGGAGTCTTTGCCGATGGAATACATCATCACCGGCTTGCGCGCGCCGGCCACCGCCTCGCGCAGGATCTCGATGGCCTCGGCCTCGAGTTGTTGGTAGTGGTTCATAGGCTCTTTCGCAGTCGGTCGCGGATCTATGATCGCCCTTGCATCATACTTCACTAACTATACCAAGTTAATGATGATGGCCTGATTTTCCAAGAATCAGTCCTTGGAATTATCGTACTTTTCCGCCATTCCCTCATCCCGAAGCAGAGCGATTTCCCGCCTGCAGCCCGGGTCCCTCGTCTGCAGCGCTGCCGTTCCAGCTGAAATGGGTTCCAAGGCGAAGAAAACCTGCCGGAGAACCAGAGGAAACTTGGGGAAAAGTGGATTTCCTTTTTTAGACACCGTCACCCGCCAGGAGTTCGCCTACTAATTGTCGGTCATTTCCAATCGACTGGTCCACACAACCACCAACTGGTTTTCAAGAGCTTTGCATGTCCATCGA
>JAFMJU010000025.1 GCA_017853285.1 Gemmataceae bacterium | reverse complement strand
ACGCGCGCCCGGTCCACGAGGGCCGCCTTGTCCAGCGTCTTCGCCATGTAACCACCCGCCATGAACACCAAGGCCCGGGTCTACCGACCCGGGCCCCGGAAAAAAGCCATTCAGCCAGCCGGGATCATCCCTTGAACTTGTCGTGGCAGGCCTTGCAGTTGGCGCTCTTGATAGCGGACTTGCCTTCGGCCTTCTGGGCGGCCTTGGCCTCCTCGACCAGCTTCTTGCAGAGCTTCTCCCACTCCTCCTTGTCACCCTTGGGCGGAGTGTTTTGGCCCATGGCGGTGAACATCGCCACCAGCTTTTCCTTGTCTTCCTTGGTGCCTTCGCCCTTGGCGACCTTGGCGCACAGGCCGCCCTTCATCGCCTCTTTCATCACCTGCTTGATGGTGTACTTGGCATCGTCGGCGTAGACGAACGAGGCGCCGCAGATGGCGGCCAGGCCGAGCAGGCCGGTCAACAGATTGCGCATGGATTCAAACTCCCCGGTTACCCGCCGATCACGCCGACGGGACAATGGTAAATCGCTAGCCCCAACCATGGTCCAGCTCGTGCCAGACTCGATTTCGGCTCCGGGAGCATGTACCCCAAACTCCCGACTCACGACAAGTTAAATCAATCGGCATCCGAGGCAAACCATTTTTCTTCTTTTTGCAACGGAATTAACGATTTTTTGGCCCAGACAACCCAAGTAGATATTTCAGTATATCTATTTGACTGGTAAAGTGATCGCACTCCGGCGAATCAACCGCTCCAGATCGGGCCTGGCATTCCGGGTGTCGCCTGGAAATCGGGCGGCCACCAATATGCCCCCCAGTTGTGTGGCGCGCACATAATATTCCAGATGGATCCGCTTGCCGTCCTTCTCCGCCTCCAGCGTGAAACGGCTGATTTCTGGCGACAGCATCTGCGGCTGTTCCCCACCCACAATCCGGTGGCCCCCCCGCTCGAGGAATGCCCGGCTTTCCAATTGGAATTGCACGGGGCTGGGCACCCTGCCAGCTGGCTCCAGCGTGATCAGCAGGCCAGAGCCGTCGGCGCCGTCCATGGTGATCTGCCGGGCCCCGCCCTGGATGTATTTCCACCGGCGCGGGTATTCCAGCCTCAGGTTGGGGAGTTCTTCCACCAGGAGCGTGTTGTCGTCACCCGGTTCGTATCGGGTATCCCCCGGTTGCACCGCTCCCAGTTCACCCGGCCCGTCCAGTTTCTCCCGGGTCAGCACGAACCGACCCTGCAGCGTGCTGGCGGGGTAACCCTGCCCGCCGGGCAGGTTGTGCTTGCCGTTGAGCGACAGGTAGGCGAGGCAGCGGCTGTTCAGGTCGAAGTAGGCCTGGCCTTCCAGGTCCTGGGTGCAGGGCCCGTCCTGGTTGGCGCCGGCCACCTTGCCCGAGAACCGAATCCGCGCCACCTGCTGGTTCTGGATGTTCTGGAATTCGGCCAGGGTGCATTCAATCTTGCCTGAATCGATGCGCAACATGTCGGTCAGCTCGCGCACCGCGTCGGGTTTCGCCTCCCAGGCCGCCCCGACACCCACCACCTTGCCGGGCAGCAGGCCAGCCAGCGCCGGGGTGAACAGGTCGGTGCGCACCAGTTCGATTTCATTCAGGGTGAGCGGCCCGTCCGGGCTGAAGGGCACCTCCTGGCTGCCCTGGCGCACCAGCACCACCTTGCGCACCGCGGGGCGAATGCCACTCGACTGATCCTGGTCTCCCATTTTCCGTTTCAGGTCGGCGCGCTTGTAGAGCCTCAGGGTACGCGCCACACCGCCTGTCTCTGCCGAGGGGTTCAGGGCCAGAATGGCCTCCTCGTACTCCAGCGCGCTTTCCCCGGTCACCAAAAGCGACCGAGTCGATTTGCCTCCCGGGGCTGGCAGATGCAGGGTGCCCCCGATCTCCGAGCGGGATTTCACCCGCCACCCCTGCCCCACCTGGAAACGCTCCTCCAACAGGGCCTCGTTGGGCAGCGGTTGGGAAACAACCCACAGGGCCATCCAGGTGAATAAGGACATGTCCACCTCGCCAAACCTCTTTCCCCATTGGCCGCGCCCGGCCCAAAACCATGAAACTTTGCCACACGCAGGGTGATCCGGGGCTGTTTTTTGGCATTTTTACCGGTTCGGGCCAGCCCTCCAGCAGCCCCCAACCGACCGGGCCACCACGGATTCCGGTAAAAAAACCCAAAAATCTTTCCGCCGCAACGATCGACCGGGCATGTACTTGCGTCAAACAAAAAGAGGCCTGGCAAAAAATCTCCTTCGGTTCCGGCAAGGAACGGCGTGTTCCTTGCAAGGAGTGGCGGTCGGAAACCCAAGGTGGGAAAGAATTTCCTGCCGACAAAAGTTTCCCGCCTGGGAAGGAATCGTGAGCTAGGCTTCCTGTGGAAAGATTGACCGGTTTTCCGGTTGGCCATGGAAAAAGCCTCACCGCTCGCGCGAATTCTCCCAGGAACGGTTTGACTGGGACAAAAACCTGGGGCCGGAAGCCCCAACGCCCGGCAGACACCGGGTGTTACCCGAAAGGAGAGGTTCGCGATCGTGTGATGGTGGCGCGGCGGATGCCGCGGGCCGGGCCGGTGACAACCAGGGAAGGTTGGGAAATGGGAGCCTCAGGCATGCAAGGATTTCATCTGGAACCCCTGCGCGAGCTGGCCGACCAGCTCACCCGTTTCTCACCCTCTGGCAAGCTGGCACAGCAGGCGGCCAACGCCCGCAAGCTTCTGGGAGAGATCCGGCCCGACCGGGTTTATCCCTACCAGTACCTGGTCTGGCGCGTCACGGGCTTCCGCCCGGACGACCGGGGCAGGCTGGTGCTGCCGGGCCGCGAGCTGGCCGGAGACCTCGAGCTGCTGGCCAGGCTGCTGACAGACAGCCTGCCGGCGCTGCCCGCCGAAACGGTGGAGGAGGTGCTCACGCTCGACGAGCTGGCCAAACGGCTGGCCGTCAATGTCCGCACCCTGCGCAGGTGGCAGGCCCTGGGCCTGACCGGCAAGCGCGAGGTGGTGGACGGCAAGAGCAGGCTCCTGTTCCGCTGGGCCGAGGTGGAGAGGTTCGTCGCCCGCAACGCGGCGCGCGTGGAGCGCGGCGCGAGGTTCGAGCGGATGGAGGCCGACGAGAAGGCCGCCATCCTGCGCGGTGCCAAGAGGCTGGCCGGCAAGGGTGTACCCCTGCTGAGGGCCAGCAAGATCCTGGCCCGCCGCTACGGACGCGCGGTGGAGACGATGCGCGCGCTGCTGAAGCAACACGATCGTGAAAATCCCTTAAGGGCCTTGTATCCCAGGCGAACCGGACCGCTGGATGAGCGTACCAAGGTGGAGATCTTCACCCAGTACAGGAGGGGCCAAGCAGTGGAAACTCTCGCCAAGAAGTATCACAGGACCCGTAACTCGATGTACCGGGTGATCCACGAGGTGATGGCCCAGAAGCTGGTCGACCAGCCGATCGACCACATCCATCACCCCTCGTTCGAGGACCCCGCGCTGGAGCGGGAGATCCTCGCCGCCATGCCCGGCGCCGACGAGTACGAGGCGCGCCGCGCCTCGATGAAGGTGCCGCGCGATGTGCCCGCCGAGCTGGCGCCGCTCTACCGCGTGCCGCTTCTCAGCAAGGAGCAGGAGCAGCACCTGTTCCGCAAGATGAACTTCCTGAAGTTCAAGGCCGCCAAGCTGCGCGACACCTTCTGCCGCGTCAGCGAGGATGGCACCCGCGAGCTCGAGCCCGGCAAGGTGCGCACCGGCACACTCGACCGGATCAACCTGCTGTTGAACCAGTCGAGCGAGGTGAAGGAGCTGCTCATCAACGCCAACATGCGCCTGGTGGTGAACATCGCCAAGCGCGGGCTGGCCACCGGCGAGAACCTCTTCGAGCGCATGAGCGACGGCAACATGTCGCTGATCCGCGCGGTGGAGAAGTTCGACTTCGGCCGCGGCTTCAAGTTCAGCACCTACGCGAGCTGGGCGATCATCAAGAACTTCTCGCGCAGCGTGCCCGACGAGATGCAGCGCCGCGAGCGGTTCGTCACCGGCCAGGACGAGGTGCTGATGCTCAGCCCCGACGCCCGCACCGACGAGCAGTCGATCCTCTCCCGCCAGGAGCTGGTCGCCGAGAGCGTCAACACCCTGCTGGGCAAGCTGGACCCCCGCGAGCGCGAGATCATCCGCATGCGGGCCGGCATCAACCCGGCCGGGGGCGAGCAGGCCGCCCGCGACCGCGGCATGACGCTGGAGGAGATCGGCCAGCGCTTCGGCATCACCAAGGAGCGCGTGCGCCAGTTGCACGCCCGCAGCATGCGCAAGCTGCGCCACATCGCCAGCGAGCAGTCCCTCGACCTGCCCTGACACCCAACTCATCCTTCCCGGATGGATCAGCGCCCCGGTCAGCCGCAAGGCCCCGGGGCGCTGGTGTTTTTGGACGCAAATCACCCCAGCAGCCTTTCCCACCAATCTCCAAAAAACAACCCCATAAAGGTTCTTTGCGGCAACAGGATCAAAAAGGCCAACCATTCGCAAATGTAAAAAAACCGATCCCAATCGGACATGACCCGCCCTCCCTATGGTTTTTAGGCACCTCCCCTTTCAAAGCGGTTGGCATTGAAAATCCTTACGCGACCTATGGACCACGCCTTTCGACATGGGTTAAGCCAAACCTGGCCAGACAACGCATAACCGGAATAAACGCACCCCTTGTTGGATGGGCTAATCCTTCCATTGGCATTGGGCCTACCTCCCGTTTCTGCTATGCTTGTTCAACAAGTCCATTTGCCCGGTTTGTTTGGCACTGGATTTCGCCAGGCCAATGTCTTTTTCCGGGCGCGAAGCGCTCCATTCATTCGGTCCTGGAACCGCCGACAACACACCCTGGTGGTGTGTCGGGTGGTTTTTTTCCTCGACCCGATGGATACGCGCGCCCATGCTTTTTCGTGAACTTGGTTTGATCGAACCCGTCCTCCAGGCCGTGGAGGCCGAAGGTTACACCACGCCCAGCCCCATCCAGGCCGGCGCCATCCCCCCGGCCCTGGAGGGGCGGGATGTGCTCGGCATCGCCCAGACCGGCACCGGCAAGACCGCGGCCTTCGCGCTGCCGGCCATCCACCGCCTGTTCGCCGGGGCCCTGCCCAAGCCGGGGGCCCGCCGGCCCATCCGCGCGCTGGTCATCGCCCCCACGCGCGAACTGGCCATGCAGATCCGCGACAGCTTCATCGCCTACGGCCGCAAGACGCCGTTGCGCGTCATCGCCGTGGTGGGCGGCATCAGCCAGGAGATCCAGGTCCGCGCGCTCCGCAACGGCGTCGACGCCCTGATCGCCACCCCCGGCCGCCTTGTCGACCTGATGCGCCAGCGCCTGATCGACCTGTCCGCCGTGGAGATGCTCACGCTCGACGAGGCCGACCGCATGTTCGACATGGGGTTCGCGCCCGACCTGAAATTCATCACCGCGGCGCTGCCGGCAAAACGGCAGAACATGCTGTTCTCCGCCACCATGCCCGGGCCCATCGTCGAGCTGTCCAAGTCGCTGCTGAAGGATCCGGCGCGGGTGGAGATCAAGCCGGAAAAGACGCCGATGCAGATCATCGAGCAATCGGTGCTCATCGTCCCGCGCGAGGCCAAGAACGCCACCCTCACCGCCTATTTCCGTCTGAACGAGCCCGAGCGGGCCATCGTCTTCACCCGAACCAAGCACGGAGCCGACCGGGTTGCCAAGGTCCTGGCGCGGGCGGGAATCCCCTCGGGCGCCATCCACGGCGACAAGCGACAAAACGCCCGCATCAAGGCGCTGTTCGACTTCAAGAATGGCCGCACCCGGGTATTGGTGGCCACCGACAGCGCCGCCTGCGGCATCGATGTCGACAACATCAGCCATGTCATCAACTTCGACATGCCGGGCGATCCGGAGACTTACATCCACCGGGTGGGCAGGACCGGCCGGGCCGGCAACAGCGGCAAGGCTGTTTCACTCTGCCAACCGGAGGAGCGTCGCCTGGTGGGCGCCATCGAGCGCCTAGGCGGTCGCAAGATCGCGATGGACAGGATCGACCCCGCCCTGCTGGCCGAACTGCCCATCGAACTGCCACCCATGAACGACGGGCCCGACATGGATGGGGATGAATTCGAAAACCGTCCCCGTCCCGAGGGGGGCTTCCGCAATTTTGACGGCCCTCCCCCCGGACGGGGTGGCTTCGGCGGCCGTGGCCGTCGGCCGGCTGGCAAGGGCGGCCCGGTGAAATTTGGCAGCCGCTCGGGTCCGGCCCGCTTCGCGGACGGTCCAGGGGGCGTCGCCAAATCAAGCGGTGGTCCCAACCGCCCCAGGGGCAAGGGCGGGCCCCGCAAGCCTTCTCGCGGCGGCCCCCGATAAGAATTCCCAAACCTAAAAACACCCCGGGCCGGGAGCTTTGAATGCTCCCGGCCCGGGGTGTTTATGGAACCATGGGATTCTCAGTCCCGAGGCGGCCGACCGCCCTCGCCACCAGGACCACCGGGACCACCAAGACCACGGCCACCAGGGCCGTCTGGGCCCCGCCCACCCGGACCCTCCAATCCGCCGGGACCGCCTGGTCCCCTGCCTCCAGGTCCTCCGGGGCCACCGGGCCCACCGAAGCCGCGCATCCGCTCGCGCATTTCCTTCATGCGGCCCTTTTGCTCCTCGGTGAGGATACTATCCAGCTTTTCGCTGGTTTCCTTCTGCAGCTTTTCCAGTTTTTCCTTCTGCTCGCTGCTCAGCTTCAATTGCTCAACCAGCGGGGCAGGCAACAATTGGCCTGGCTGGGGCATCATAAAGCCACCACCAAAACCGCCGGGGCCTCCCGGGCCACCAGGGCCCCTACCACCAAAGCCGCCGGGACCTCCGGGACCACCTGGGCCCCCGGGACCACCCGGACCGAAGCCACCACGGCCCTCACCGCCTCGCTCGCCGCGGCCACCCCGCTCACCGCGGCCCTCTCCGCCGCGTTCGCCACGCCCGCGGCCACCGCCACCCTGCAGGGCTTCCATCTGGGCAAGCACCTTTTGCATCTCCTCCTTGGTCACCTCGCCGTTCTTGTCGGCGTCCAGGCGCTCGAACAGGCGGAGCATCCGCTCGTTGTCTTTCACCTCATCCTTGGAGATCTTGCCATCCTTGTTGGCATCCAGCTCCTTCAGGCGCTCGATCACCTGGGCCGGATTGGCCGGGGTGCCACCTGGGCCACCAGCACCTCCTCCCCGCTCGGGGGGTTGGGCCATCGACAAACCAGAGATCAGGCCGAAAGCGCCGGCCACCCACAAACTCTTCACCGTTGCACGCATCGCACACCTCCCTTGTTGCCGCGTTTTAGCGGCGTCCCAGAACCACCGGCAAAACCATCCGCTTCCCGTCACGCATCAGGGTCACCTTCAGCGTGTCACCCACCAGAAACTCCCTGCGGACCCAGTCCTGAAAACCGTAGGTATCCATCTCCAGGTCCTTGCCCTCCACACCCAGGATGATATCTCCCGGCTTGAAACCGGCGGCCGTGGCGACCTGGGTGATGGAGTCACGCTGGCGGAAGGCGAGGGCTTTTTCTGGAAGCCCCAGTTTGGCCTTCTCCTCCGCAGTCAGGTTCTTGCCAGCCAGCGGCACGGTCGGCACCAGCCCGCGCAGCGAGGTGCGCCAGGTGATGTCGGTCTTCTTCCACTTGGGTGGAAGTTCCAGTGTCGCCTCAAGATCCTTGAGGCTCTGGCGCTGGTAGACAATCTTCAATTTGCCCTCGCGGGGCGCTTCTTCCAGCCCCTGCTGCATGTCCGCGAAGGACAGCACCGGGATGTTACCCACCTGACGGATCTTGTCCCCGGGCTGAATCCCTGCCTTGGCCGCCGGAGACCCCGGAATCACCTTCTCAACCAGGCTCCCCCGGTCCACATGCAGGCGCACACCCACATTCTCGGGCAGCGGATATCGCCAGGGTGTCTCCGGGTCCCAGTCGAAGTTGCGGGCAAGGTTTCGGTTGATGGCCTCCTGCACCTGGTGGCAATGCATGCACCCCCTGCCTCCGCCCCCGAGGCCCTCGGCAAACACCGGCTTGGCCGTGGGCTTGGGAATCACGCGGTCGGGCTCCTCGGAACAGGTACGGGCCACCTCGCTCATCACATGGGCCAGCCCTTCCAACGATTGACGGTTGTCGGCGTTCCTGGAGTCGCGCCCACCGTAGCGGGAAACGATGCGCCCCTGGCTGTCCAGGAAAAACACCATGAAGGTCAGGTCGTAATCGAACTTGAACTGGTTCAGGTCCGAACCCTCGATGCGGGTCACCCGCACGCGGACGAACTTGTTGGCTTCTTTCCCGAGTTTTTCAAGACGGACAACCTGCCCGTCAAACTCGTGGCAATCCGTTCAGGGCACGCAGCGGAAGACCAGCATCATGGGCTTGCGCAGCTTGCGCGCCTGGTCCAAGCCCTCCTGGTAACTCATCAGCCAGCCATGCCTTTGCGCCTCGCGGGCGTCACCCCCGAAGTCGCCCTTGTCGGCCCTCGCCCGTGCCGGGTGAAAAACCGCCAGGCCGGCGAGAACCAACCCGGTCATCATCCACTTTCGCATGGTCCCTTCCCCATTCTCCAGGGCAACCCTGTAACTTCCTATCTTCAGCGCAAAATGGTACCTTCGCCAGTCGGTATCTTCCTCCATCGTCCTGGGCTTACCCATGAACTCCCTGCTGGCGTTTGCACTGGCGCTCACGGCCCCACTGGCCGATCCACGCCCGGGGGCCCCGAATATCGTCCTGATCATCTCCGACGACCAGGCCTTCACCGATTACGGATTCATGGGCCACCCGACCATCCAGACGCCAAACCTCGACAAGTTGGCGCAAAAAGGAAGACTTTTTAATAAAGGGTATGTCCCCAGCAGCCTCTGCAGCCCCTCCTTGTCTGCCCTGGTGACCGGGCGTTACCCGCACCAGACACGACTAACCGCCAACGAACCGCCACTCCCCGCTGGTGTGGACAAGGCGAAACGGTACCAGAACCCCAGGTTTTTGGCGGAAGTGGCCCGCATGCAGGGCCTGCTACAAAGCCAACCGCGCCTGCCCGCCCTGCTGAAGGACGCCGGCTACATGACCCTGGAAACCGGCAAATGGTGGATGGGTGATCCCAAACTTTCAGGCTTCACCCACGGGATGACACACGGGGACCCCGCCCGGGGAGGCCGCCACGGCGACGCTGGCCTCGAGATCGGCCGCGCCACCATGGAGCCCGTCGGCCGGTTCCTGGACGAGGCCAAAACCGCAGGTAAGCCATTCTTTGTCTGGTACGCCCCCATGCTGCCCCACCAGCCCCACAATCCTCCCGAGCGCCTGCTCGCCAAATACCGCGGGAAAAACCCCTCCATCCATGTGGCCAAATACTGGGCCATGTGCGAGTGGTTCGACGAGACCATCGGCACCCTGCGCGACCAGTTGGAAAAACGCGGCCTGGCGGACAACACCCTCATCGCCTATGTGACAGACAACGGCTGGATTCAAGATCCGCAAAAGGCCCAGTATCGCCTGGACAGCAAGCAGTCCCAGTACGACACCGGACTGCGGACCCCGATTATCCTGCACCAGCCGAACAAGTTCGCCGCCGCCACCATTTCCACCCCGGTCAGCAGCCTCGATCTCACCACCACGCTGCTGCGCGTCGCGGGACTGACGCCTCCTTCCACCCTGCCCGGCATCAACCTCCTCGACGACCAGGCTGTGAAAAACCGCGGCCCTGTCTTCGGGGAATGCTTCCTGCACGACTCAGCGGACCTGGACCGCCCCGCGGCCAGCCTGACCTACCGCTATGTGGTGGACGGCGACTGGAAACTGGTGGTGCCCAACCCCGCCACCGTGAAAGCCGAGAAAAAGCCGGGCCGCGGCACCGGCCGTGAACTGTACCGTGTGGCAACCGATCCGCTCGAGGAGCGGAACCTTGCGGCCTCCCATCCGGAGGAGGTCCGACGACTTGAGGAAAAACTGGATGCCTGGTGGAAGCCCTGATTGCCTGACCGGCAATATCGGCAAAGCCGGTGTTCCCCGGGCGACCGCCACCACCCGCCGGGCCTGAACGCAAGGCATCCCCGGTCCATCCGTCAGGTCGGGCACAGGTGGCATTCCCGTCCGCCGAACTTTGTCAAATCAAAAACCTTCGCAAGCCCCGCCGGGCCATTCCGGCCGATCCGGAACAACAGGAACAATGCAATCGACCCGATTCCCCCGGCCATACCGCAGGGGGCGCCGGGTTGGCGCGGTGCCTGCTGGAGGTGGATCACCATGCGTACCACTCGATTGACACACTGGGGACTCCGGTTGGCCCTGGCGCTTGGCGCCTTGGCCGGAACCTTCCGGACGGTCTCCGCCCAGGAGGGCGGCTTGTCCCCCATTTGGAATCTGGAGGCCGACCCCGGGTATGAGCCAGCCATGGCGGGGCCCCTGCAGTGCTCACCCGACCTGAAGGATCCGAATTTCTACGTCGGGCTGGAATACCTGCTCTGGTGGATCTCGGGGGAAAATTCCCCACCCATCCTCACCACAGGGCCGGCCAATGTGACCGGCCCGAGCGGGCGGGCGGGCGTGGTGGGCGCGCCGGGCACCCAGGTCCTAGCCGGCGGTGACATCGGATTCGGGGCCAGCTCGGGTGCGCGTGTCAGCCTGGGAGGCTGGTTGTGCGACGACCGTTCGCTCGGTTTCGAGGTGACCTACCTGTTCCTGGGCCAGCAGACCAACAGCCGCACCTTCACCAACAGCGGGCTGCCAGGCGCCCAGCCCCTCAGCATCGCTTTCAACAACGCCCAACTGGGCGGTGTTCCAGATTCCACCGGTGTGGCGGTGCCCGGATCCTATTCCGGCACGGCCAGCCTGGGCACGGCGATTGACCTGCAGAGTTTCGAGGCCAACCTGCCCATGCGCCTGTCCACCGGCAGCGTTTGGAGAATCGATGGCATCACCGGCTTCCGCTGGGTGATCCTCGACGAGTACACCAGCCTTTCCACCTACAGCCGACAGACATATGACCCGCTGTACCTGATGACCACCGACAGGTTCAGCACCACCAACAACTTCTACGGCGGCCAGTTGGGTCTGAAAGCAACCGGTCAATTCGACCGTTGGACTGTCCAGGGCTACACCAAAGTGGCGCTCGGCGCTACCGCTAGCGACATCAAGATCACCGGTACCGGCTTGGGCACCGTCTTCTCCTCCTCGCCGGGCATGCCCCTGGGCTACCCGGGCGGATACCTGGCACAGCCCAGCAACGAGGGCAACTACCGCGACGCCAACTTCGCCGTGTTGCCCGAGGTAGGGATGAATGTGGGCTACGATGTGACCGCGCGGCTGAACCTGTTCATCGGGTTCAGCGGGTTCTACCTCAGCCAGGCGGCGCGCTCGGCCGAGCAGATCAGCCCGCTGATCAACCCCAGCCAATCGGCCTCCTTCAGCGGGCCGACCACCTACACCGGCCCCGCCGCGCCACTGCCCACCTGGGACATCGGGAACTTCTGGGCCTACGGCCTGAACTTCGGCGGCCAGTTCAAGTGGTGAACCCAAGGTGAAAAAAACGCGGGGGCGGGTACCTTGATGGCACCCGCCCCCGCGCCGTTCAACATCGACCGAACTCATTCCTTGCCAGGGGCCAACCGCAGGCAGGTCAGCTTCTCCTCATCCCGCACCAGCACCATCCCCCCCGCGACAACCGGCATCGTCCAGGCTTTTTTCCCAGCAGGGCCCTGGTCGCCAAACACCTTCAGCCGCCACAACTCACGCATGTCTTTCTCCTCGGGCCTGGCAAGCGCCAGATCCCCTTCCTCGCCAAGCAACAGCAGGTGGTCACCCGCTGCCAGGAGCGTGCCTTTTTTGTAACCCCGTTTGCTCCAGCGCTTTTCGCCGGTGCGCCAATCGAGTGCGGTCACCATCTGTTCATCGAAACCGCAAATCAGATCGCCCATCCGCACCGGGCTGCCGAAATGGCTGCGCAGGCGGGTGTTGCGGTAAACCACCGAAGCGTTCCAGAATTTGCCGCCCTTCTCCTTGTCGGCCCGTACCAGGCAACACCCACGGCCGTAACCGGAGGTGACAAAAGCGTAGAGGGTTTCGCCCCCTTCACCTGGAACTGTCCACAGCAGGGGTGTGGCGGCGTTCACCTCAAACTCGGTGGGCCACTCCTGCTGCCAAAGCACCTCGCCTGATGCAGGATCCAATCCCAGCAGCCTCAGCCCTGTCAAACAAACCAACTGAAGACCTTCCCTGCACCGCACCAGGATGGGGGAACTGTATCCGGCCGGATCGGAAGAGGCACGCCAGACTTCCTTTCCCGTCAAACGATCGAACGCCACCACCCCGGCGGGTGGACCGGCCTGCACCACCACCAAGTCACCAGCAACCAGGGGTGAACCGGAAAACCCCCAGCGGGGCGGCGCCTTGGAGATGTCCCCAACCAACTCGACATTCCAGACCGGCTTGCCATCCGACAGGCTGACCGCCACCAGACGACCGGCCGCCCCCAAGGCGAACACCATCCCACCGGCCACGGTTGGGGTGGCCCGTGGACCTCTGCCGTAATCATTCGTGTAGGCTGTGGGCCAGGCATGTCGCCAGACCCGGGATCCATCGCGCGCGTCCAGCGCCTGCAGTTCCTCCTCGTCGCCGGAACGGCTGAGGGTGATCACCCGGCCATCCACCACCACCGGGCTGGAATACCCCTCGCCCAGCGGCACCTCCCACATGGGATCAGGCTTCCCACCCAGGAGGGCCCTGACATTACCGGCGTCGATCTGGCCGTCTCTGCGGGGGCCGCGCCACTGGGGCCAGGCCCCGGGCAATTCCTCGGCAAGGGAATTCGCCGCGCCAGACTGAACAGCCTGTTGAACCAAACCCGGATTGGCAAACTCCCGGGGGCGTCGGATCCAGACCACCAGCGCGGCCATCACCATGCCCAAAACAGCAACCACACCAGCCAATCGATACCTGCTGGTCATCACGGCACTCCAACCGAACTTGCTCCGCCACCACCTTACCAATCCGATTCCGGCGGGTTGGCAACAACCCGTGACCAATCGGGCCGGGCTCAATAGAAAATCGGTTGGTACGGGAAAACTGTTTTCAGGACTGGCGCCCCCCGGGTGGACGCCTGACCGCAGCCGACAATCGGTTTCGGGATATCCAGCGAAAGGCTTGTGTCACAGATGGCAGCGCAACCGGAAATGAACCCTCCCAACGAAAGACCCGCGGGTATGGCGGCCGGCACAACCGCCATCGCCCAACTGTCGGACGAGATCACCTACCGCGGCTATCCCCTGGCCGAGTTGGCCGAGACTTGCTCCTTCGAGGAAGTGGCCTACCTGTTGCTGCGGGGTGATTTGCCGGGCCCGAAGGAAAAAGCCAGATTCATCCACCGCCTCAACGCATCGCGCCACCTGCCCGAGGCGCTGGTAGACCTGCTGACCTCCCTGCCTGCCTGGACTCCACCCATCGACGCGTTGCGCACCTCGGTGAGCGTGCTGGCCCACTTTGACCAGGATGCGACCGATTCCAGCCCCGAAGCCAAGCTGCGCAAGGCAGAACGCCTCCTCGCCCAGATCCCCGCGGCCGTCGCCCTGCGGGCCCGGGCTGTCCAGGGCCTGCAACCGGTTGAAGCCAAGGAGGGTCTCGGCCATGCCGCGCAGTTCCTCTACCAGCTACGAGGCAAGGAACCCGCGCAAGAAGAAACCCGTGCCCTGGAAATGGCCCTGATCGTTTTCGCCGAGCATGAGTTCAACCCAAGCACCTACACCTCGCGGGTGGTGGCATCCACCGGTAGCGACCTGCATTCCTCGTTGGTGGCCGCCATTTGCGCGCTCAAGGGCCAACGGCATGGCGGGGCCGATGAGGAAGTGGTCCGGCTGGTGGAAAGGCTGGCCCCGGCGGAAGGGGGAACGGTACCGGTAAACGAAGGCACCCTGCCCCAGGGCCCGATACCCGGCTTTGGCCACCCGATGTATCCCCAGGGAGACCCGAGGTCGGCGCTGCTGGAACCCTTGGTTTCACCAATTCTGGAAGCCGCTGGGCTAGGGGCATGGAACACCGCTTCGCGAAAAATTCGTGACCAATTGAATCTGGAGAGGGGTTTGCACCCCAGCATTGAGTGGTCCACCGGCCGGCTTTTCCATGCCTTGGGGCTGGATGTGTCGCTGTTCGCCCCAACCATGGTCCTGGCCCGGATGGTTGGCTGGAGCGCCCATCATCTGGAACAATTTGACGATCCCCGCACCATCCGGCCACGGGCCGTTTACTGTGGCCCCGGCAAAAGGGGCGTGCCCCCTATCGAAACACGGCAAGACATTTGAGATGCGAGTGGAATTGCATGGCGATGTGGGGTATAGTTACAGTTGATAGAACCAGTCGACTGTAACGATATTTATGATAATTCCTTCATCACCACGCCTCATGGGGGTGTGACCATGCGCAAGCTGACCGGATCGCTTGGACTTGCCGCGCTGATCGCCTGCTGCTCACAGGGCTTTGCCCAGTTCCAACCCGGGGGTCCGGGTGGCGGATTCCCGGGAGGTGCACCCGGCGGTGGGTTTCCGGGGGGTCCGGGTGGTGGCTTCGGCAGGCCCGGCATGGGCGGTATGGGTGGCGGCCCCGGCGGTTTTGACCCCGCCAACATTGCCAACATGATGTTTGACCGCGTGGCCAACGGCAAATCCACTCTGACAATCAGCGAATACAAATCATCGCGAGACCCGGAAGCAAGTTCCAAACTGGCCGCGTGGGCCGCCAAAAACGGCATCACCTCCGGTCAGGTCACCCGCGAACAGTTTGCGGGGTTCATGAAAGAACGTTTCGCCGAAATGCAGGCCGGCGGGGGAATGCGATTTGGCGGAGCGCCCGGCGGCGCTCCAGGGGGTGGTCCTCCTGGCATGACCATGGCCGTGACCAGCGGCCCCGGCGGTCAGCCCCAAGTGATGACCTTCAACTCGCCTCCCGGCGGCGGATTCCCACAGTTCAATCCCGAGGAGTTCGCCAAGAACCGTTTCGCCGAGCTGGACACCGACAAGAACAATTTCATCAATGATGGAGAGCTGCAAA
>JAFMJU010000455.1 GCA_017853285.1 Gemmataceae bacterium | reverse complement strand
CCACCCAGATGAAACCGGCCAGACCGTAGAGGACCCCTGACATGCCACCAAACCTTTGGCCGGGGCCAAAGAACGCTTGGGCGCAGTTGGTAACAATCGCCAACACCAGCACCATCAGGGCCAACCGCCAGGTTCCGATCGATCTTTCCAGAGCCGTTCCCAGACTGGAAAGCATAAGCATGTTGAACAGCAGGTGGATTCCATCCATGTGGACAAAAATAGGAGAGACCAAGCGCCAGACCTGCCCCTGGGCAATGCTGGTCAGGGGAGCAGAAATACCGCGGGGGCCAGGAGCCAAATCTTCAGCCGCGCCGATCACCAACTCCTCTGCAGGCGCCTGGAACCAAAGGGCGTTTTGAATACTTTTTCTGTCGCCCCTCATGCCGATGAGATACACCACCACCGAGGCAACAATCAAAAACACAGTCAAAGGAGCACGAAAAGTCCCGGATCCCTCCAAACGGCGTTCAAATGCCTCCTGGCGTCGCTCGAATTCCTTTTCCTCCTTCTGTTCCTGTTGCCGCAACTTCCGGGCGGCCCCACTTGACTGGGTATAGACCGGATTATCCGGGTCCGCCTCGAATTGGGACCATAATTCCCGGGCTTGCGCCACCTGATCCTCTTCAACCACCCAGACATCCCAGCTATTTTGCGAACGAAGTACCCGCGCATCGATTCCCCGCGTCAGCAGGTAATCGACAAAACGGCCCGAGCTGGACTCTTCTCCGGATGATCCCACCTGCCGCATGCGCGGACTCCTTGCGCCATCCAAGGGATAATACGAACGATTCCCTGTCTTCCGGATTTCCAGACTTTCATCATCATACCCACTAGAAATACCCAAGGGTCGACTCTTGCCGATGTGGCCACCCCTTTGGGAAATGGTTGGGCAAACCATGCGGGAAAGCCTGGCAAAACGCCGTGATCGGGCCGGCAATATTCTGGCCGAATTGACGCGCCTATACCCCGATGCGAAATGCGCCCTGAATCACGAGGGCCCCTGGCAACTGTTGGTAGCCACCATTCTTTCGGCACAATGCACGGATGCCCGGGTCAATCTGGTGGTTCCTGGTCTTTTTCGCCGGTTTCCAACCGTTGAGGCCATGGCCACAGCCAATCAGGCCGAGGTTGAAAAACTGGTTCAGTCCACCGGCTTTTTTCGCAACAAGGCCAAGAACCTGATTGCCTGTGCCAAGGCCTTGATGGAACACCATGGCGGGCGGGTCCCCAACCGTCTGGAAGATCTGGTTCCTTTGCCCGGTGTGGGTCGTAAAACTGCGAATGTGGTCTTGGGTAACGCCTTTGGTATCCCCGGGATCACCGTCGACACCCATGTGGGGCGCCTGTCCCGTCGTCTTGGCCTGACTTCCCATCAAGATCCCGTGAAGGTTGAACACGACTTGATGGACCTTTGGCCATCGGAAGAATGGACTCTGGCCTGCCTGCGGGTGATTGAACACGGGCGCAAGGTATGCGACGCCCGCAAGCCCCTGTGCCAAACCTGCACCCTTTCCCCGATTTGCCCCAAGAAGGGCGTTGAGTAGATACCCTGACGGAGCCACCATGTCGCACCCCGCCCAGCGTCTTTTGGATCGATTCGTACGGTATGTGCAGGTTGACACAACCGCCAACGATGCGTCCACGACCTACCCCAGTTCCCCGGGCCAATTGGTTTTGGGGAAGTTGATCGCCGAGGAGTTGCGGGCGATGGGGGCAAGCGATGTGGAACAAACCGACAAAGGTATCGTCTTCGCGACGCTCCCGGCCGTGAAAGCGAAACCCGGCCCGACTGTGGCCTGGATCGCCCATATGGACACGTCGCCCGAGACCACGGGCAAAGGTGTCCAACCACAAGTGCACGCCAACTACCAGGGGCAACCAATCCCCCTGCCCGGAAAGCAGGGCCTGGTCCTTGACCCGGCACACCATCCGGACCTGGCCGCCATGGTGGGCAAAACCCTTGTCACCACGGACGGGAGCACCCTGCTGGGTGCCGATGACAAAGCGGGGGTGGCGGTGATCATCGAAACCGCCCAACGGCTGCTAGAAAAGCCGGACCAGCCCCGCGGGCTTATCCGGCTATGCCTGACCTGTGATGAGGAGATCGGCAAGGGAACCGATCATCTGGACCTGAAAAAGCTGGGGGCGGACTGGGCTTACACGCTGGATGGCGGAGGTACCAGCGAAATTGACCATGCCACTTTTTCCGCCGACCTGGCCGAAGTGATCGTCCACGGGGTGAATATCCATCCGGCCATCGCGAAGGACCGCATGACCAACGCATTGCGCATGGCCGGAATGCTGCTGGAGCGCCTGCCCCGCACCATGGCTCCCGAAACCACTGACGGAGAAAAAGGGTTTTTGCACCCCTACAAAATCGAGGGGGGCGTGGATCGTGTGCGAATCGCCATCCTGCTGCGGGATTTCAAGACGGCAAAACTGGCCGACCAGGCGGATCTGCTGCGGTCCATTGCCCATTCCATCGAGGCGGATTTCCCGGCTGGGCGCATCGAGATCAACATCAAACCGCAATACCGCAACATGGCAGACGGCATGGAAAAAGCGCCCCGGGCCATCCCCTTGGCCCATCAGGCCATGGTGGCCGCCGGACTGGAGCCACGCCTCACCAGCGTGCGCGGCGGAACCGATGGCAGCCGTCTCACCGAGAAGGGCCTCCCCTGCCCCAACCTATCCTGCGGCGAGCACAATCTGCATTCGCCCCTGGAATGGACCTGCCTGGAAGAGATGGATATTGCGTGCGGGGTGCTGGAGAAAATGGCGGTGATACTGGCTGACGGATAAGCCCTAGGGTTTATTTGTTTAAATTGACCATGCAAGCTTATCCTGCCTGGAATCGCCCCAGCTTGGCCAAGGCCACGGCTCCATGCAGGACCACCTCCTCACCCAACTCGGCCCCCACCAGGTCCACCAAGTGGACGTAAGGAGCGAAAGTTTGACGGCGCACTGACTCCCGCAGGGGGGCCAGATAGGCGTCCTCACCAAGAAGTGACACGCCACCCCCCACCACCAACCGTTTGGGACAGGCTATCGCCATCACCTGGGCCAAACCAAAGCCCAATGCATCAATGCCTTCCTGCAACACCCTCTTGGCCAACGGATCGCCAGTTTGTGCGGCTTTGGCGATAGCCGGCACCGTCACCTCCTCCATTTTTAATTTGGAGAGGCTGGAATCTTCACCCGCCTCCAGCGCCCTGCGGGCCTGCCGCTGGATTCCCCAACCCGAACCGATCTCTTCAACAATAGGTCCACCAGGGGATAGCCTGAGGTGTCCCACCTCCGCGCTACCCAGGCCGGCGCCGGGGTGGATGCCAACCCCTTCCAAAATCAGCCCGCCGCCAATGCCAGATCCCACCGTGGTGTAGAACAATGGCCGCACGCCACGCCCTGC
>JAFMJU010000024.1 GCA_017853285.1 Gemmataceae bacterium | reverse complement strand
ACCAAGGCTGGATTGGCAAAGCACATCACCCCCAGGAAGCCAAGTGAGAGGATTGCAGGAATTTTCCCGGCCCACATCCTTCGCGCCGGTACCGACTCCGACCCTGATGCGTCCAGCCGTTTCATGCGGCCGCGAATCGGCAAACAGGCCAAGACTCCCCCGGCAGGCACACAAGCAACCATAAGGATGGCCGGCAGGAGCGAACCGGTATCCCATCTACCCAACTCCATGAATGCCTGACCGAGGCCGTAGAGCGTGAGCACTCCCCCCAAGGCGATGCTGAATACCGCAGACTGCAATCGTCGACCGCTGGCCCGTACTGTCAACCCGCCCAATAGACCCAGGCCGATGATCCATAAACCAATAAGGGTTTCCCAGGAGTCACCCCAAGAGGGGTCACGCAGCAGGGATTGAAGTATTCCCTTGGGAAAGAACGCGTTTTCCCACCGCGGGGCCACCCGGATCCACCAGTAATTTTGCCAAGCGATCAGGTAGGAGATGTTCAGCAACACTCCCAGGGAGCAGGCCACCAAGAGGCCCATATGCCAACCGGCCCCATGCTTCATTCCGGTGCGAAGGTATATCCAAAGCTGGACGGGCAAACTTACCAATGTGAGCAGCGGATCGAAAAGCCAACAAAGCGTGGTGGTGGCGCCCAGCCCAATCAGTGCCAGGGGTGAGGGATGGCGATGGTAATGGAGCAGCAGGCCGAGGTGGGCCAACACCAATGGCGCTCCGGCCAATCGGTCCACCGCACCCAACGAAAGTGACTCACGCCAGGCGGTAAGAGACATGACCACCACCGCCAGCAGGCCGGACACCACCGAGGAGAACCGGGCCATACCAGCCCATCGGGCAGACAGCCCGATCAAAAAGGGTGTGAAAAGGACGACCGACCCAACCAGCCATGCTTGCGCGCGAGCAGATTGGGCCAGCGAGGGGGAAGACCCCCACAGGAAAAGGGATAAAAATGCCTCCAAGGGCCTCGCGGCGGAATCAAACAAAGGGGTTTTGAGGTAACCCGCATGGAATTTCGGATCGTAAGCACTGACCTTGTTGGTGGAGGCAAAAGTACCTGCGCCAATCGAGGCGTGATAAACATGGAGGGGATGGTGTCCCATCAGGACGCCTGATCTACCCCAGGCCATTTCTGTTGGAAAAGCGCTCTCCGGCTGAATTTCCTCAATCCCTGATCCTTCGATGCCTTTGGCAAAGGTGAAAAATTCATCCATCACATGGGACGCCCACCAAGCGGGGCAAGCCAGCAAAATCAACATCGCCACACGGTGGGCGTACCGCTTCCATCGCCCCTTGGCTGTTTGGTGGGCAATCGCCTGGTCGGTCTGTGTCTCCGCTGGTTCCATGTGGGTGCCGATCCTAAAATGGTGATGAAGCTGGCCTCAAGGCCGAATTGAAGTCGCTTAACCAGGAAATACAAAGCTATAAAAAGACAGCGAAAGGCATCGCACTCAGAAATTTCAAGACGCCGCCGGCCCACCCGGAATTTTTTTCAGGAAAGTCTATCGTGGTGTTGGGCTAGAAGGCTCAAACGAATCGGACAGGATCACCCTGCATGAAATGTCAAAGATGCACACGCCAGGCAACGCACCACATCACCGAGATCCTTGGTGAGGATTCAATTGAGCAGGTGCATCTCTGTTCATCTTGCGCGGACAGTTACCTGAAATTGCCCATCGCCTCCAAGCCGGCCCCGACCAAAACATCCTCTCCGGCGGATGGGGGCCCCGAAGCCGAGGAAGGGCCCCTGGTGGCGAAGCAGTGCCCATCCTGCGGATTGCGTTTCGTGGATTACCGGAACACCAGCCGTCTGGGTTGTCCGCAGGATTACATCGAATTCCGCGAGGAACTGGTTCCACTGCTGGAAAGCATCCATGGCGAGAAGTGCCACATTGGGAAGGTTCCCTCCCGGCTGGAGGAAAACCAGCGGCTCCAGTCTGAACTGGCCAAGCTAAGGAAAGAACTCGCCAAGGCGATCTCGTCTGAAAAATACGAGGAAGCCGCCCGATTGCGGGACGCCATTCGCCAGATGGAAATGGCCTAGCCCCCGGGAGCCCCATGGCATCGCCTTGCGACAACTGCGGCGAACCAGCGACGGTCCATCTCACCAGGATTGTCGGCAAGGAGAAGCACAAGGTGCATCTTTGCCAGCAATGCGCCGACAAACAGGATCTGCTTAAAAAACAGGTGCTGCAAATCCACAATGTTCTGCACGCGCTGATGGGCCCGATGCCCCTCGCCACCTTGGCCTGCCCAGCTTGCCGGATTCAATTCATGGAATTCCGAAATATTGGGAGGCTGGGCTGCCCGCACGATTACGATTCCCTGCGGCAGGGGCTTGAAGAGATCATCCGCCGACTTCAGGGTTCCCGAAAGCATGTCGGCAAACGCCCTTCCTTTCCGACGGCCAGCGGTGAGGCCAACCGGGTTCTGGTGACCCTCAGGCGCGAGCTACAAGAGGCCATCCAGGCCGAGGATTACGCCCAGGCCGCGGTGCTGCGCGATCAAATCAAGAATTCCATGCAAACCATTCAGGAAACCCTTCCATGAACCTGGACCAATTGGCAACCACCGGCGGCGGATGGCTTTCGGCGACGGGACCTGACAGCGATATCGTCGTATCCACCCGAATCCGCCTGGCCAGGAACCTTGCCACCTTCCCATTCAGCAGCCGGGCAAGCGCGCACCAAAAATCGGAAATCGAGCAAATATTGAGGGAGCGACTGGGTCAGATCGACCTGAAAATCCCCTTGGAATACGTGCCACTGGCTGGATTGGCCCCCCTGGACCGCCAGTTTTTGGTGGAGCGGCAACTTGTCAGCCGGGAACTGGCGGGCGGCGAGGGAGCCCGCGGGGTGGCATTCGCGCCCGACGAAACGGTCAGCGTGATGGTCAACGAGGAGGATCATCTCCGAATGCAGGTCATGCGTTCGGGTTTGGCCCTGGAATCAGCCTGGGAGGCCATGGACGACCTGGACAACAGACTTGAGAGGCGGATCGCATACGCCTTTCACGAGGAGTTCGGCTACCTGACCGCCTGCCCGACAAATGTCGGCACAGGCATGCGGGCCAGCATCATGCTGCACCTGCCCGCCCTGGAATACACCCGGCAAAGCGAGCAGGTGTTCAGGGCCCTTCAGAAAATTCATCTGGAGGTACGAGGGCTCTACGGTGAGGGAAGCCGTGCATCAGGGCATTTTTACCAGATCTCAAACCAGGTAACCCTCGGCAAAAACGAGGAAACCATCCTGAAGGACATCCAGGGGGTCATACCGGCTGTCATTCGTTATGAGAAGGACGCGCGCGAGGCTTGGTCCCGTAGCGACCAGGTGGCATTGAAGGAAAGGATCCGGAGGGCCCTGGAGACCCTGCGAACGGCGACGATGATGACCTCTGAGGAGGCCATGGAGCTTTTGTCCCTGGTGCGCCTGGGAGTGACGATGGGATTTGTGGAGGAACTGGATCTGCCGGTTTTAAACCAGTTGTTCATCCACACCCAACCCGCCCACCTGCAAAAGCTTGCCGGGCGGCCCCTGGACAGCGAGCAGCGCAACGCTGCCCGGGCCCGTTACCTGCAGGCGCGCCTGGAAGGCAAGGGGCCGGAAGCAACGGGCATCGACGACGAGTCGCTGGCTTGATCGGTGGAAGGGGCGGGTCTACGATGAACAAGTTGGTGAAGGCGCCGGAAAACCTTGCGCTGGAACCTCCCGGAAGACGATGCTGGGCGGATGATTTGCGACCGGCCCCGGCCGGTCCCATGCCAACGGGCGAGGCGGCCGAAACAACCGGCCTGAGGATTGGGAGAGTGGTGGATGTTTGAGCGTTTCACCGACAGGGCCCGGAAGGTCATGCAGCTGGCCAATCAGGAGGCCCAGCGTTTCAATCATGAGTACATCGGAACCGAGCACATCCTCCTTGGCTTGGTCAAGGAAGGCTCCGGGGTTGCCGCGAATGTGCTGAAAAACCTGGACATCGACCTCCGAAAGGTGCGGTCCGAGGTGGAAAAACTGGTCCAAGCCGGACCAGAAATGGTGACAATCGGCAAGCTGCCGCAAACCCCGCGCGCCAAGAAGGTGATCGACTATTCCATCGAGGAGGCGCGCAACCTGAACCACAATTATGTGGGCACGGAGCACCTGCTCCTGGGTCTTTTGCGCGAGCAGGAGGGCGTGGCCGCCCAGGTGCTGATGAACCTCGGCTTGAAACTCGAGGATGTTCGCGAGGAAGTCCTGAACCTGCTGGGGCACAATTCCATGCCAACCGAGGAAGGCGGACGGGAATCCGCCGGCGGATCCTCCGATCGGCCGGCCGGCAAGAGCAAATCCAAGACGCCCGCGCTGGACAGCTTCGGTCGCGACCTGACCGAGCTGGCCCGTCAGGGCAAGCTGGATCCGGTAATCGGCAGGGCGAATGAAATCGAGCGGGTGGTGCAGGTTCTTTCCCGAAGGACCAAAAACAACCCGGTGCTTTTGGGCGAAGCCGGGGTGGGCAAAACCGCCATCGTGGAAGGCCTTGCCCAACTTGTGGTGGAAGGGAATGTTCCCGACCTGCTACGTGACCGGCGGATCGTGGTACTTGACCTGGCCATGATGGTGGCCGGCACCAAATACCGCGGACAATTTGAGGAGCGGATCAAGGCGGTTATGAACGAGGTGCGCCGCGCGCGGAACACCATCCTGTTCATCGACGAGTTGCACACCCTGGTGGGAGCCGGCGGCGCCGAGGGAGCCATCGACGCCTCCAATGTTCTGAAGCCCGCCCTTGCCCGTGGCGAGATCCAGTGCATCGGCGCAACCACCCTGGACGAATACCGCAAGTACATCGAGAAGGACAGCGCTCTCGAACGGCGGTTCCAACAAATCATGGTGAACCCGCCCTCCAAGTCGGAGGCGGTGGAGATCCTCAAAGGATTGCGGGACCGTTACGAGGCTCACCACCGGGTCCAGATCAAGGACGAGGCCCTGGTGGCCGCTGTGGAACTTTCCGACCGCTACATCTCGTCCCGTTGCCTTCCAGACAAGGCGATCGATGTCATCGACGAGGCCGGTGCTCGGGTTCGACTGAAGGCCATGACCCGCCCGCCGGACCTGAAAGAGATCGACAGCCAGATCGAAAAGCTGAACCAGGAGAAAGAGGCAGCCGTCGCGGAGCAGGACTTCGAGAAGGCAGCGCATTTGCGCGACCAAGCCGACAAGCTGAAGAAGAAGAAGGAAGGTATCCAGCGGGAATGGCGGGAAAAGGCCCGCGAGATCGACGGCGTGGTGGATGAGGAAATCATCGCTGAGGTCGTCAGCAAGATGACCGGCGTGCCCTTGAAGCGCCTGGAAGACAACGAGACCCAGCGCCTGCTCGGGATGGAGAAGGAACTCCAAAAAGTCGTTGTCAGCCAAAACGAGGCGATCGAGTCGATTTCCAGGGCGGTGCGGAAGAGTCGGGCCGGCCTGAAGGATCCCAAACGCCCCATCGGTACCTTCATCTTCGCGGGGCCGACCGGCGTGGGCAAAACGTTGCTCGCCAAACGGTTGGCGGCGTTCATGTTTGGCGACGAGAACGCGCTGATCCAGATCGACATGTCGGAATACTCCGAGAAGCACAATGTGAGCCGTCTGATCGGCGCGCCCCCCGGCTATGTCGGGTACGAAGAGGGTGGCCAACTCACCGAGAAGGTGCGGCGCAAACCCTATTGCGTGGTTCTTCTCGACGAGATCGAGAAGGCCCACCCCGAAGTCTGGAACATGCTGCTCCAGATCATGGAGGAGGGGCGCCTGACCGACAATGTCGGGCGGACGATCGACTTCAAGAACGCCATCATCATCATGACCACGAATGTGGGTGCCGAAGAAATCACCGGAAAGGTGGGAGGCTACGGCTTCCACAACCGACGGGATGACCAGGCGACCTACAGCAAGATGAAGGACACCCTGAAGATCGCGATGGAAAAGAATTTCCGTCCGGAGTTCCTCAACCGGGCCGATGACATCATCGTGTTCCGCGGATTGACCAAGGACAACCTCAAACAGATCGTCGGAATCGAGTTGGAGAAGCTTGGCAAGCGTCTCAAGGAGCGCAGCCTGGAACTGGTGGTCACTGACGAGGCCCGGGATCTGCTGATCGAGAAGGGTACCAGCCTCGATTATGGCGCCCGTCCGCTTCGCCGGGCCATCGAAGGCTTCCTGGAAGATCCGCTGGCTGAAGAATTGCTCCGGGGCGCATTCCATGGCAAGGACCGGGTGATCGCCAAAGTGCATGAAGTCGATGGCGAGCAGAAGATTTTCTTTGAAGGCGAATCCTGCCCCAAACCAGAGACCAAGGAGCCGGAGGCTACCACGGCCCCGGCCTGACGGTGTTGAAAGGCCCCAAAGCGACCAGGCCGCGATCATCTGATCGCGGCCTGGTCGCTTTGGGCTTTGTTAAATTAGCGCAGGTATTTTGACTTGAGATCAGCGAGGATTTCCACGATTTCGGATGATTGGCGGCCGGATTCGCCTGAATCCCCAAAAAGTCCTCCCCCGGGAAAAAGGGGGCGCTCCCCTTCAAAGGTCTCACTCCAGCGGACTTCAGCAACCAACGGGCTGGCTAACGCAAGTTGGAAAAATTCCCGAACCCAGGCGATCCTTCCACTTGGTGTTGGCCCGTTTGCCGCATCGAGGGGCGGAGGCGAGAAATCCAGGCGAATCGGCGTTCCCATGTAGGCCAATTGCTCAAGCATCCGGGAAAGCTCGAGGGAATCGCGGGCAACCGAACCCCTTCCCGCCTGACCGAACGCCATTTCGACATCGATGGAGCCCAAACCATCCACGGACCGTGAAAGAGCCTCCGCGAACAGGAACGGATTGTGATCGCGGTGCTCATCAGCCAGCAACTCGCCCCAAGGCTGGACGATTCCGACCCCCAGGGGAATTTCAGGCCACGCCTGACGCACCCGCAGGCAAGCGTTGAAGGTCAGGCGAAGCCATTCGGTTTCGTCCAGATCCCCCATTTTTTCGTCGATGCAGTTTCCTCCCTGCAAAACGAGCAAGGAGTCCACCCTACCTCGAAAACGGGCGACAACCTGATCGATGTAACGGAAGATGACACTGGCGGCCTTGTTGATGTCAGCCGCGAAAGGCAAAAACCAATGCGGCAAGTCGCCTGAATTCAAATCCACCACCGGACCGAGCCCGACCCGTAGGCCCTTGGAACGGCCCCACTCCACCAGTTCATCCAGCCTGGCCCAGTCAAACCGGCCGGCCTCAGGCTCCACCAAACTCCAGGGCACCGCGACCTGCACCGCATTGAACGCCTTCAACAGGGATGCTTCCTGGCTGGCATCAGGCAGTCTTCGGCGCAAGTAAAAGGATTGGAGCGTGGGTAACCGGGGAGCTTGACGCTGCTTGGCTGCCAGCAATTTTTCGCAATAGCAGGCGACCAATTCCCGGGCGGCCTGGAAGGCCGACTCGAGGGCAATCGTCCCCAGTTCCTTGGACTTGGGATCTTCCTTTTCGAGCGCGATGATCCGTCCGAAACTTTTTCCGGCAGCCAGGATGGCATCGCGGACCTTGGTTGAAATGTCCAAGCCGCGGGCTTCCCAATCAGCCACCATGCCCCGGATCTGGTTCAATTTGCCCCGGATCAGTTCCTTATCCAGTGGATACGGTTCGTCCCGCGCCATGAGTGTGGCGGTGGAACTGGCGATCATACCCCGCTCACCCAGCCAAAGGGGTGTCACAGCCCGGACGGTCTCGTCTCCGTGCTGGCGCAGGGACAGCACAGGATCACGGAATTCACGCTGGGTAGGCACCGGATTCCCATCGGTACCCGCCAGGAAGGATTTTGCGGCGAACAATGCCTTGCGCCGCTCGTCCAACCCTGCCGGCAGCGTCAGCGAAAAAGTGGCCATTCGGTCCTTCCGGGATGCGATCGCGCCGCGTTCACCAAAAGTTAATTCTAATAAACCGGGACGAATCGCACACCTTTATGCTCCGGGGGGATCAACCCCCGCCCGCCTGGGAGGGCATGGCCAAAATGGTGATCCCCAATCGGTCCGCCGCGGCCCGGGTGGCATCGGGATCCAAAAGGATGGTTCTACCGGCCTCCACCGCCAAAACCCGGCCCCCGGCCTTGTGGATGTTTTCCACGGTATTGACACCAATGGTTGGCACATCGAAGCGCATATCTTGCTGCGGCTTGGCCACCTTCACCACGGTGAAACCGCCCGCCTTGCATAGTGAGCCGGCGCGGAGGATGGCCTGATCGGTTCCCTCCACGGCCTCCACGGCCAACACCGACCTTTCCTTGACCATGACACTTTGCCCGACATCCAAACGGCCCATTTCGATGGCCAACCGCCACCCGAATTCCACATCGGCCATTTCAGCCGATGTGGGCTTACGCCGGGTGAAAACACCTTCTGTTATCAGCAACTCCGGGCAAAGGTCCAATGCGGAACCCACTTTGATACCCTCCCGCTCGAAGACCCGGATCACCGCCAGCAACAGGGTGTCATCCTTGTTATCCTGACGGCGCCCGTACCAGAAGCGGATCGTGGTCCAGTCGGGAAAGAGTGTGAATAACTTCCACGGCTGGTGCATGACCCGGTGTTTGTGAACCTTGCCAGCCATCACCATGGTCTTCACGCCATGTCGCTTGAAATGGCGGATCATTGCCCCCATGCGGGTGATGCTGGTCCAATAAAACGCTTCGGAAATGTCCCTTAAATCCGAGGTTGCCGAGTCCCTCAGCGCGACAGTGATGACCGGAATACCCATGGAGCGGGCCTTGCGCGCGAAAGCCACGGGGAATTGGCCCCAACCCGCCAGAAGGCCCACCGGCTCGCGGCAGTCAACGGACCCGGCCGGGTCCGGAGGCTTTGGTGCATCGGAGACCGGCAGGGCGCTCATTCGGCGGCGCCCTCCCCGCCTCCGTTGGACGAATCTCCCGAACCTTTCAGGCGGCGCATCTCCTTCACCATTTCCGGAAGGCGCTCCAGGGCGATTAGAATTCTCTTGGCCTCCTTCTCAGGCCGGGCTGGGGCACCCAGAACCTTTTCGCCGGCGGGGACATCACGCATGACACCCGACTTGGCCCCCACCTGGGTGTGATCCCCCAAGGCGATATGGTCGGCCAGGCCGACCTGACCGGCAATCACGACAAAGGCGCCGGTTTTACATGAACCGGCGATACCGGTTTGGCTCACGATCAGGTTGTGCGGGCCAATTTTGCAATTATGGCCCACCTGGACCAGATTGTCGATTTTGGTCCCCTCACCGATACGGGTGTGACCAAACGTGGCACGGTCCACCGCGGTACCCGCGCCAATTTCGACATCGTCTCCCAATTCGACACATCCCAGTTGGGGAACTTTCTGCTGGCGACCGTCCACCAACTTGTAGCCGAAGCCATCGGCACCCAGCACCGAATGGGCGTGGAGTATCACCCGTTTCCCCAAGCGTGTCCGGGGATAAAGGACCGCGTGGGGGTGAATGACACATTCCTCGCCGAGGACAGAATCCTCACCCAGTACGACTCCGGGGTGCAAAACACAGCCGTCCCCGATTTGGCAACCCGCCCCGACCACGGCAAAAGGCGCGATGGTGACATTTTTCCCCAAGGTTGCCGTCGGATGAATGGAGGCGCGAGGATCGACGGTTGCCGGATAGGCGGGACCTGGTTCCGGCAAAAAAAACCTGACCGCGGCAATGAAGGCCTTCAGGGGGTCGGCAACAAGGACCGCAGGCAATTCAAGCCCGCTCAAACCGGCCGGGGCCACCACGGCCGAAGCCCGGCAACCCGCGAGATTTCTTTGGTTTTTGGCATGGTCCAGAAAGGTGACATCGCCAGGCTCCGCTTCACTGAGCGGGCGGGCGTTTCGCAGCATTGTGGAGGGATCTCCATGCGTCTGGCCGCCCAGGACGCGGGCCAAATCCCCCAGCGTGATCTCCATTCCTCTCCCCCCGTCAGCGGTCGGGCCGGATCAAGCCACCTTGCGCGCGGCGGCTCCCCTCTGCCATTCGACCTGCCGGGCCAATCCCTCATCCAGGCCCACCCTGGGCTTCCAGCCCAAGTGGTGCAGCAATTTGCTGGTGTCTGCCCCCGTGAAGCGCTGATCCCCCTCGCGGGCCTCGCCATGGACGACACGAGCCTTCCTGCCGGCAATGCGCTCAAGACGGCCCAAGACATCGAGCAGGGTGGCGGTTTCACCCCCGCCAAGGTTGTAGGTCTCACCCACCGGGGCATCCATCACGGCGACCAGGGCCGACACGCAATCCTCGACGAAGGTGTTGCCACGCACCTGCTGGCCGTCGCCGAAAATGGTGATCGGCTGGTCCTCAAGCAGCGCGCGGACAAACTTGTTGTAGGCCATGTCTGGCCTTTGCCGCGGGCCGTAGACGGAAAAGAAGCGCGTCACCACCAGCGGCAGTCCGCGTTCCTCCAGGTGGCTGCGGCAGAGCAGCTCTCCGGCCAGCTTGGTGACGCCGTAAGGCGAGCAGGGTCGGGTCGGCAAGGTCTCATCGCCGGAGGCATTTTTCCCATAAACAGATGAGGTCGATCCATAAATAAACCGCCTCAGGCCTGACAGGTTGCCTGCTGCCTCCAGGAGGCGCTGGGTGGCGGTGAGATTGCATGAGTTGTAGAGGTCAAAATCCGTCCAGCTGCGGACCAATCCAGGCATGGCCGCCAGATGGACTATGGTTTCCGCCCCCTCCAAAGCCTGGTCGAGTGAATCCGTACGGAGGTCCAGCGAGTGAAAGCGGAACCGCGGGTGGGGAAGCAAACCCATTAGGTTCGCCTCCTTCAAGGGCCTTGGATAGTACGGAATGAACGCATCAACCCCGACAACCTGATGGCCGTCACGCAGCAGACGTTCGCACAAATGGGAACCAATAAATCCAGCCGCACCGGTGACGAGGCACTGCATGGGGAATCCTTCCCTGGGCCGAGGGCGTCCTTGCCCTGATCCGATTTGGGTCACCTCCCCAAGGGGAGGTTGCACCAAGCGGCCGAAGTTTAACTACCCGGCCAAACCAACCGCAACCGGAACCTCCGCCCGAGGTTGGTCACAGTAGTGGGTTCGGCCAAATCCCCCCTCGCCGTCCAATCCTTCTATTTGGAAGTTTTTTTTACCTTGGCCAATTTGCCCTGAAGCATTTCCAACGCCGCGGGAGGCAGGAATTTTTCAAGGTTTCCGCCAAAAGCGGCAATTTGCTTCAGCAACGAACTGCTCAGATGGGAGTAAATATCTTTGGCCATCAGAAACACTGTCTCTATATCTGAATCAAGCGTCATATTGGCAAGAGACATAGTGAACTCATACTCCATGTCGGAGGTGGTTCTCAATCCACGGAGCATGCAATTTGCCTTGATTTCCCGAACAAAGTGAACAGCCAAACCGGTGAAAGGCATTACCTCAACATTTTTGTGTTCCTTGACCACCTCGCGGACCAACTTGACCCTTTCCTCCAGGGTGAAAAGGGGTGCTTTGTCCGGGTTGATACCCACCGCCACAATCACCCTGTCGAAAACCCGGCTACCACGCTCAATGATGTCCACATGGCCCAAATGGATCGGGTCAAAGGTTCCGGTGTAAACTGCGATCCGACTCATGGCCAACCTCCCCGCTTTTGAATCTTATTTCCAAAACAATCAGCCCCGCGAACCAGCCAAAATTCCGACCAGGGCTTCCGTCAAATGATCTATATCCCCTTCATTGTTGTATCCATGGGGGGAAAACCTCAGATTGCCCATTCGGAAGTTGGCGGTGATGCCACGATCGCGCAATTTTTTCAGTAGATCCGGATAGGCTTCCGCGGCAAGCCCGGGAATTCTCGACGCGACAATTCCAGACCAGGCCCCCTCCTCGCGGGGACTGACAATTTCCAATCCCAGGGATTCGAGGGCCTGAACGATTCGGTCTGTGAGGAACCGGATCCTCTGCCGCCATTCGGCAGGTTCAGCCTGACGCAAAAAAGCGACGCTGTGGCCCAACGCGGAAACCAACCCCGGATTGATGGTACCGCCCTCGTAGCGTTTGGAACTGGCTACAAGTGGGGGGAATTCGTGCCGAAACCTGAAGGGTTCTTCCACGCTGTGCCAACCTACTGAAGTAGGCCGTACGCGGTCCCTCCAGGCAGCATCCAAATACAAAAATCCGATCCCCTGCGGCCCCATCAGCCATTTGCTGCCACCACACGCCACCCCATGAATTCCCAGTTCCCGGGGCCGCAAGGAAAAAGGACCCAATCCCTGAATGGCATCCACCATCAAGAAAAGCCCGCGACGCTCGCATAATTTCCCCAATTCCGCCAAATCGGCTTGAAAACCCGTGCCATATTGAACCTGGCTGATTGAGACCATGCGGGTACTGGAATCGATGGCGCCCCCCAGGCGGTCCACCGGAATCCGGTTGCCAATCGACACCACCTCGCGCACCGAAACCCCGCGTGACCGGAGGTGCCTCCAGGGATGGAGGTTTGTCGGGTACTCATCGGCGGGAACCAACACGCTGTCACCTGGTTGCCACGGGAACCCTTCCGCAACCAGGGTCAATCCTTCGGTGGTGTTGCGCGTGAAACAGATCTCCCCGGCGGCGACACCCAGCCAATCACCCAATTCCATGCGGACCTGGTCCGCCCGCTGGTACCCGGAATAGGAAGTTCCGATCGGGTCGATGGCGGCCCTTTCCGCCCAATCGACGATAGCCTGGCGGGTGCGGTCAGGCCACGGGGACACACCTGCATGATCGAGGTGGAGGTCGGTCAACCGCATTTCCCGACGCATCCGTTCCCAGACCGTCTCACTCATTCCCGGTGACGATTCTTCCGTGGTAGACTGTGGCATTGGTTTTTCAGTCAGTGGAAAGGCTTTTTGTGGACAGCTACCCCCAACCAGGCGAAATCCGTTTTCGCGTTGGCAGTGTGCCCGTCGTCATTCAACCATATTTCTGGCTGACGGCGGTCATCCTTTCCAGCGGTTGGTTCAACATGGAGCCCCGACCCTGGCCGGTTTTCACCTTCATTCTCGGGGTTTTCGTCTCCATTCTGATTCATGAGCTTGGACACGCCTGGGCGGGGATGTTTTTTGGCGCCAGGCAAGTTTTCATCCGACTCACGGGGATGGGCGGCGAGGCCGCCGGGGCCAACATCAACCCGCAATGGTGGAAACGGATACTGGTCACCTTTGCGGGCCCTGCCGTACAACTGGTCCTTGCCGGGTTCCTTTACCTCCTGCTTTTCCACACCGAGTTCCTTGGCAAAGAGCACCCGATTTTCGCCATTTTTATTTTCCAATTGTTTCTGGTGAGTTTGCTTTGGGGGCTGATCAACCTGATCCCCATTTTCCCCCTCGATGGGGGCAGGATCGCGCAAGAGGTCCTGCTGAAGACCATACCCTCCCAAAGCGAGAAGCTGTCGGCCCTGCTTTCCCTTTGCCTCCTGATCGGGATCCTGTACTACATCTACAACTTCGCGAACCAATATTTCAGCATTTTCAACATGCTGATCCTGGGGCTGCTTGCCATCACGAATCTGGAAAGGCTGCAACGGGCAACCGCCCGAAGGGATGACAGCGCCGATTGGAGAAATTGATCCGGCAAGCCGGACTATCCACCCGACCTTCAGGACCGACCGATGTCAGCCGCCCACCCACCCCGAGTCGTTTGCTCCGGAATCATCGTCACCGACCATGTTTGCGCCCCGGTTGGACATATGCCCGCCGCGGGGGAACTGGTCCTCACCGACACCATTGACCTGACTTTGGGCGGGTGCGCCGCCAATGTCTCAACCGCCTTGGCCAAACTGGGCACCGAAGCCAGCCTGGTGGGCCGCATCGGTGACGACATAGCCGGTGTGGTGGTGCGGGAGTTGCTGGAAAAAGCGGGTGTGGACACCCGGGGACTGATCCGGAGCGAGGGTATCGCCACCAGCCAAACCCTGATTGTGAATGTGCAGGGTCAGGACAGGCGCTTCATCCACACCTACGGCAGCAACAGCCGGTTTGTCGCTGCGGATATCCCTGTCGAACCAACCCCTGAAATCCTTTACCTGGGGGGCTACCTGTTGATGCAGGGCTGTCGCCCGGAGGAACTTGCCCCGGTTCTGAAAAAGGCCCGGGCCAACGGGGCTAGGACCATCCTGGATGTGGTGACTCCGGGCAAGGCGGACTACCTTCCTTGGCTGGAACCGGTCCTTCCGGAAGTGGATTATTTCCTGCCCAACGACCATGAGGGCCAACTGATCACAGGCCTTTCCTCTCCCCTGGAGCAAGCCAGGCTTTTCCGCGATCTGGGCGCCAGGCATGTGCTGATCACGCAGGGCGACAAGGGAACCTTGTGGCTGGGTGACAACCTTCACTTGGAAGCTGACATTTTCCGAGTCCCTTTTGTGGACGGTTCGGGATCGGGAGACGCGTTCGCAGCGGGTTTGATTTTGGGCCTGCTGGAGAACCGGCCACCCGTTGAGACCCTGACCTTGGCCAGCGCCGTGGGGGCCAGTTGCGTGCGGGCCCTGGGAACCACCCAAGGGGTATTCACCCGGGCCGAACTGGATGCCTTTTTGGCCGGCAACCGTTTGACGGTGCGGACAAACGGCTAAACGGTCAGGGAACCGCCACCTGATCTAGGATGAGCCGAATGTGGTCCGCCAATTCCAAGGCGGTCCAACCCAAGGTCTCATCAGGCACCAAACGGTGGGACAAGACAGCGGGCGCAACCCCTTGGATATCCTCCGGCACCACGAATCCCCTTCCGGAAATAAGCGCCCTGGCCTGTCCCATCACCAACAAAGCCTGGGTCGCCCGGGGACTTGCCCCCAGCCTCAAAGGTTTGGCCCAAGTGCCCGAACGGGTAGCCTCCACCAGATCGACCGCGTAATCGGCCAGGCGCGAATCCACAATCACCCCCGCGCGGATGGCTTGCAGGCGGGCCAGGTCCTCCGCCTTGAAAATTGTCTCAATTGATTGGCCGGGGGGTTGGTCCATCGTGTTGCCCCGGGCAAAAGCCAGGGCCATCCGCGCCTCGGCGGTCCGTGGTGGGTAGTCCATGTCGATGCGGGCCATGAACCGATCCTGCTGGGCTTCGGGTAGCGG
>JAFMJU010000454.1 GCA_017853285.1 Gemmataceae bacterium | reverse complement strand
CTGACCGTTGATGCCGAAATGCTGAAAAGCCTCCTTCCGCAATAGTGTAATTTTCCAAGGTTTACCAAAAGGGCGACCGCTTTTGCGGTCGCCCTTTTGAATTTTTACGACAACCGGGATGCTTTATCAGAAAGCCACTCGGGCAGGTCGATTTCCCAGCCATCGCCGCCGGCAAGCAGTGCGGCAATTGCGCTCCCTTTTTTTCCCGGGGAAACGGCAATCACCCTTCCAGGAAGTGAAACCGTCCCCGAGGGACGAATCCGGCCGGCCTCGTAAACCCACAATTCCTCGTTACCAGGGGAGGCCACCGCAAAATTCCCGTCCGCGCTATACCCGATCACCTGCATCGGCCCATCGGCCGTGTGCTCCAGCACCTCTTCCACGCCAATTTCGGGCCTCCACCTGACCAAATCGCCATTCACCGCGGAAAGCATCAATTCTTGGCCTTTCGGGTGCCATGCAAGACGCCAGACACCACGACCGGTCGAATGCCGTATTTTTCCAAATTCAGCATCCACCACGACCGCAGCGCCGATGCCAGGTTTTTGGGCGAATGTGCTCACCCCGCAAATCGCGACCAGTTGCCCGCAGGGCCCAAACGCCAAGTCCTGGCAAGCCGCCCCCTCCAAGGGGTCTGGAATAATGCCAACCGGTTGAAGACCCGGGAATTGATAAACGGCAACATCCAGGGCCCGTTCGCTGGCGCAAACAGCCCAACTGCCTCCGGGAGCCAAAGCCACCAACTCACCCTCACCGGGCACGCAGTCGGAAATTCCCGCCAATTCATAGGCCTGGGCATCCGCCCATAGGTAGGCCTTCAATATTCCCGGGCCTGTTTGGCTGGTCAAAAGGGCAGGAATGCCCTTTACGACTGTGCTGGAAATGGCACGCAACGGGCCGCCAAAGTCACCCACATGCTGGCTGGAATGCGTGCCATCCCAAAGGGAACCCTGTTTCTTTTCAGCCCATTTTTGGATTCCACCTTCCAAACCGAGGCAAAGGAAGGAACTTTCCGATTCCTTCAGGCATACCGGTCTGGCCTGCGGTTCATTTCGCGACCAAATCGTGCCCGAATTGAAGGTTTCCCCCAGGTTCAAAACCAACACCCGATTATCCTGAAGGGTGGCCAGGCATTCCGCGCCACCCGCCACCATTTCAACAAAACGGGGTTCCGCGGGGAGAGGATTTCCAGTGCCCCGTATCCGCCATTCTGGGACATCCCAAAGGGTACACGATGGCAAGTTGTCCCCGACGCATAGAGTGGCACCGTCCCCGCCAACGGAAAGGCAAGTCACCAGGGAGGCATGGTTGTTGAGGAGAATGACAGGCGCGCCGGTTTTGGCATCCCAGACGCGAACGGTGCCATCCCATCCACCCGAGTACAGAAAACGATCTTTTGGATCAAATCCCAAAGCGACAACACGGCCCTTGTGCCCGGAGCTAACTGTCAGGGGCCCTGTTGTTTCCAATTCCAATTGGAACAACGCAAGAGACTCATCGGCCACCAAAACTTTGGCATCCGCGGGGTGCCATGCCAGTGCGCTGATGGAAATGTCCCTGCCCGATTCACCCGGCGCGACATCCCCGCGCCGCCAGCACCTCAGCAGATTGCCAGTTGCCGCATCCCAAAACCGAACACTACCATCCTCATGGCCGCTCGCCACCAACCCCAAAGCCTTATGGCCTGCGACCGCCGTGACCCAGGATTCTGTTTCCAACCACCAAAGCGGCTCGGACCGATCCAACGGCCAAACCCCCACCTCGGAGCCAACAGAGCAGACAACATGGCTATCGCCTTGAAAGAAGTTGGCAAGGTTAGGCATTTGGTCCAGTTGAAGTGGCCGGGCCCTATTCCAGCGCCCGCCTTCCCTGGATACCTTTTCAACAATCCCCTGATCATCGATCGCCAAAACGGTGGATTCATTCAGCCAGGTTGCGGCCAAAGGCTCTCCGTCCATCCGCAGCAGGGCACCGGCCATGCGGAGGCATCGGATCGGGCCCTTTTCTTCGAGGGATTCAGGGGATCCTTCCATCATTTCCCTCCCACAGCATCCACCACCTCCGAATGATTTCAGTTCAGGATACCCCGTTGTACCATAGGTGTGTGTTTCGGGGCCTTCCATCCCCCGACATTCCCGCAGACACGGCGCCATGCAAATTCCAATTCCCAATTCCCTGGCCACGGAACAAGACCTCATCCGCTGGCTAGGCACCCTACCCAGGCCCGACCCAAGGGTCTGGCCCCAGGGGATCGGGGATGATGCCGCCATTCTCCTCCCAAACCCTGGCGAGGATTTGGTGGTTTCCACCGACATGCTTTTGGACGGGGCGTGTTTTTTGTTGGACCAAGCCGGTGCGAAGCGGGTTGGGCGCAAATCCCTCGCTGTAAATTTGAGCGATTTGGCCGCCATGGCCGCCCGTCCCCTGGGTTGCTTCTTGTCCCTCGCCTTGCCCAAGGGGGGTGACAGCCGCCTCGCCAGGGAATTGATTTCCGGGCTAACCGAAATGGGGGAAGAGTTTGACTGCCCCCTTATTGGAGGCGACACCAATTCGTGGCCCGGCCCACTCGCCATTTCCGTCACAGTGATTGGAGCTGTTCAAAAGGGCCGGGCAATCCTTCGGTCTGGCGCCAGGCCCGGAGATTGGCTGATGGTAACCGGCCTCCTGGGTGGAAGTATTCTTGGTCATCATCTGGATTTCAAGCCCCGCGTGCAGGAAGCCCGAAAGCTGGCGGAATCTTTCGAAATCCATGCCATGATGGATATCAGTGACGGATTGGCCAAGGACACCCGCACTTTATGTACAGCCAGCGGGTGCGGTGCGGTTTTGGTGACCGAGCGACTGCCGCTCAGCCCTGAATCCCACCAATTGGAATCGATCTCCGCCCTTGGAATCCAAGGAAAAACGCCGGAGGAGCATGCCCTGGGCGACGGGGAAGATTACGAGCTTTTATTCACCGTTTCACCAGAAGTCGGGAAATCGCTGCTGCAAGAACAGCCGCTGGGGGCTGTTCCCATCAGCAAAATTGGGGAATGCGTGAGCCAAGGGTTTTGGCTTGAAGCAAAAGGAACCAGGAGCCCATTGCCGGAAACAGGGTGGCAGCATTCCTGGGGCTGATACCTCAACGGCCCCATAATTCCACCGTCTCAACATGCCTGGACCCAGAGCTTTCGGTCCAAGGTTCTGTACCCAATAGCCTCCATCAAATGGGCGGGCGAGATTTTCTCCGAAGGCTCCAGGTCGGCAATAGTCCGGGCCACCCTCAGAATCCTGTCATGGGCCCTGGCGGAAAGGCCCAATTCGTTCATTGCCGTCTCCATGATCCTTCGGCAATCCTGGTCCATCACACAGTGCTTGCGCAGGAGCTTGCTCCCCATCCTTCCGTTGTTCCGGACGGTATCATCGGCAAAGCGGTCCGCCTG
>JAFMJU010000453.1 GCA_017853285.1 Gemmataceae bacterium | reverse complement strand
CCACGGAGGGGGACCGCCTGCTGGCCCTGACGGGCAAGGGGCTGGCTTGCCTCAATCTGGCCGACGGCAAACGCCTGTGGCATTACGACTTGGTGGACCAGTTGAACGAAAGTTCCACCACGCCCATCATTCAGGGCACAAGGGCGTTTGTCTCCAGCGTCACCGCGGGCGGCGCGCTGGTGGATCTCTCCAATCAAGGCAAACAATTATGGAAAAGCGCGGTGTTGAATTGCTACTTTTCCACCCCCTGTCCAACCGCCGATGGCAAAGCCCTGATGATCGTCACCGGCCGCATCCTGCCACCGGTCTCATGCACACTGCGTTGCGTCGATCCCGAAACGGGCAAGATCTTCTGGAGCCGGCAAAAAACCGGCCAATACCACGCGGCACTGCTGCGCCTTGCCGATGGCCGCATGTTGCTGCACGAGGACACGGGAGACTTGGCCCTCGTCGAACCCGACACCAAAGCCTACAAGGAACTATGCCGCTCCAAAATCAGCGGCCCCACCTGGTCCCACCCGGCATTGGCCAACGGGCGATTGTATTTGCGGGATGAAAAGGAATTGATTTGCGTGGACCTGAAATGACACCAGACTTTGATAAACCACTCAGGGTGTGATCACCCACTCTCCTCCCACCACCACCCCGCGCACCTGCAACTGCCGGTCTAGCAAGACCAGATCAGCGGCCTTGCCGGCCTCCAGGCTACCGAAACGATCCGAAAGACCGGCAATGCGCGCTGGGGTCAAAGTCAGCATGCGCACCACCTCGTGCAGGGGGGCGCCGCTGGCGCGTTTCATCGCGCGCAATCCGACATCCAGCCCCTGCACCGCCGAGGCCAGGCCTTTGCCGTCCAGGGTCAATCCAACTCCGTCCGCCTTGCGGATCGCCTCACCCTTGCCTTCTTTCCCGAACCAGTATTCACCATCGGGCATATCCATGGCGCGCATCGAGTCCGTCACCAGCGCCAAACGGTCGGGCCCCTTTACCTTGTAGGCCAGGTAAAGCAGTTCATCCGCCAAGTGGCGGTCATCGGCGATCACCTCGGTGGTCAATGCATCCAGGGCCAGTGTCGCTTCAAACAATCCGCCCCGCATCGGGTAGGTTTGGCTCAGGCGCAACCGCGCCCGGTCCGACATCGCGCAAAACAGGTGGTCCACATGGGCGGCCCCATGCTCGACGGCCTCCCGCACCTGGGTGAAGGTGGCATGCGAATGCCCGAGGCACCCCACGATGCCGCGCCGCCTGCATTCCCGTAAAAACTCGGCTGAGCCCGGCAATTCCGGGGCCACCGTCGCGGTGCGGACGCAACGGTGCTTCAAAAACCTTTCCGGCTTCAGGTGCTCCGGGTCGCCCAATCCCTCGCCAGGGTGGCACCCCTTCGCCGCCGGGGCGAAATACGGCCCATAGAAATGGGCCCCCTCAACCCTCGCGCCGCCGGTGGGTTCATTCAGCAGCGAGTCACAAAGTTCAAGGAACCGGTCAATCTGTTCGGCGGTCGCCACCGTGCTGGTGGCCAGCAACCGCGTGGTGCCATGGCGGGCATGGGCCTTGCAAACGGTGCGGAAGGCCTCCGCCGTGCCGTCCATGAAATCCGCCCCGTCACCCCCATGAACATGGATATCCAAAAATCCCGGGGCGATGAATCCATCCCACCGAAGGAGTGGCCCGTCACCAGACGGCGCGAGGTGTCCCAACTCGGGCGCGCCAAGCTGCTCCCCCGTCCAGCCGATCCGGCCGTGCGCGACCCGGTCGGGGAAAACAAGTTCACCTTCGATGAACGGCATGATGGGCCTTGAGGCAACCCGTGTGGAATCAATGACGGAACAGGAATTCCTTGGTGTTCATCAAGGCCCAGTGGATGTCTTCCCAGGCTTTTCGGGAGTCCTTCGACTTGGCCAGGTGCGCCAAGGCGATCTTCTCATCCTCGGCGGTGGGCAGGCGCGACAAGGTGGAAAGGTACAAATCCGTCAGGATCTCCTTGTCCGATTTCTTGGCGCCAATGAGCCGGCCCAAGCGGTTGGTGGGCGCCTTCAGTTTGTCGTTGATGGTGGGCCCGTTGATCAGTTGCAGCGCCTGGGCCAGGTTGCTGTCGCTTTCCCGCTCGCACTCGCAGGCCAGCTCGCGCGCCGGTTGGCCGAAAGTCTTCAGGAACTGGTTGTTCACTTCGCCGTCGGGAAGTTGCGTGGCCCGGGTGCCAGGCGGCAGGCCCGGATATTTCTCCTGCACCTCGGTCGACTGGCAGATCGCGTCCAGCATCTGCTCGGCGGTCAGCAGTTTCGACACCGCGTGGCTGAAATAACGGGTGTCATCCTTGTTCCCCTCCACAGGGTTGGCGGAGAGCTGGTAGGTGCGGCTACGGCAAATGGTCCGCACCAGGTGCTTCAAGTCAAAACCGCTTTTCACGAAATCCCGGGCCAGGGCGTCCAGGAGCGGATCGTTTGCGGATGGGTTCGATTCGCGGAAGTCATCCACCGGTTCCACCACACCGCGCCCCATCACATGGAACCAGATCCGGTTCACCATCGACCGGGCGAAAAACAGGTTGTCAGGTGAGGTCATCCAGGAGGCCAGAACCTCCCGGCGGTCCTGCCCCGGTTCCACCTTGGCGTCACCGGCACCCATGTATCGGGGGGTCATCACCTTGCCGGTTCGGGGTTGGGTCACCTCGCCGCCTCGGTCCGCGAAGACGATCTCACCCGCGGGCGCCTTGTTATCCACCGAAGGCTGGTTCGGGTCGGCCTTGGTCTTCACCCGGGCGAAGAAGGCGGCAAAACCGTAATAGTCGTCCTGGGTCCAACGCTCGAAGGGGTGGTTGTGGCATTTGGCGCACTGCATCCGCACGCCAAAGAAAAGCTGGGCCGTTGTTTCCGCCAGGCTCTGCGGATCCCGGGCGATCCGGTAATAACCGGCCGCAGGATTATTGGCCGCCGGCCCCGATGCGGTCAGGATTTCCCGCACCACCTGATCCAGACCCATATTGGCGGCGATCCGCTCCCGGAGCCATTGCTGGAATGCGTGCACCCCTTTGGCCTGAAGGGTCTTGCGGCTGGACCGCAAGACATCTGAAAATTTCAGGGTCCAGAAATCAGCGTATTCCGGCCGCTCCAGCAAGGCGTCGATCAGCTTGGCCCGCTTGTCGGGAGACTGGTCGGCCTGGAACGCCCTCACCTCCTCAGGGGTCGGTAGAACGCCGCAGAGGTCGAGGTGCGCCCGACGCACGAAGTCCGTGTCGGAGCAGAGTCCCGAAGGGGGGATGTCAAGCAGACGCAACTTGTTCGACACATGGGTGTCGATGTAGTTGTTTTCCGGGAACGAGGGGAACACGAACTGCGGCTTGGGATCGAGGTAAGTCAGCCGGACGGAAACCATCTCCTCCAGATACCGCACCAGAATCGCCACCTCGCCCGCCTGGCGGAATTCCACC
>JAFMJU010000023.1 GCA_017853285.1 Gemmataceae bacterium | reverse complement strand
ATGGGCATGAGCGTACAGCATGCTGTAATGCCGCTGGTGGCCGATGGAAAGGATCCTTTTCGTCTCTCGAGCCACCTGGATCATCTTCTTGCATTGGGCAATGTTCCATCCCATCAATTTCTCGCAAAGCACATGCTTCCCCGCCCTCATGCATTCGATGGCGATTTTCGCATGGGTGGACAGGGGGGTCGCGATGACAACCGCCTCGATATCCTTCCTCTCAAGAATCTGCTTGTAATCACTGTAAACCGCGATGTCCTTCGACTCGGGCCCGTACAGTTTTTTAAAGCCAGGGCGAAGCGGCACCTTGGGATCGCCATCCATGATCCGATCACGGTTGTAGGGGCGGATATCAGCCACGGCCACAAATTTCAGAAAATCCTTGTTATGGGCCCCGACCAGGATTCCCCCCTCGTCGCCACCACCAATCAGCGCGGCCTTCACCGGGTTACCGATCGCCTTGTACCCGAAGTAAACCGAGGGAGCGACCGCCGCCACACCGGCACCGACCGCCATGCTTCGCATGAAACCGCGACGAGTCAGGTCGGTTGTCACCTCCTGGAAATTTGTTTTGCCGGTCTCGCGCTGCTTTGGGTTCAAATCCAGAGCCATGGAAGCATCCCTTTCTTTAGATCTCTATGATCCCTGTCCGTTCAAATTGTCTCGCCAAGCCGACTCAGTCCGCGCACGCCAGGTTCACAAGTCAAGATTCAGGGGTGGCCTTGCGACAGAAAAGCCAGCTCAGGAAGGCGTCACCACCAAACCACCGCCCCGACGGCGTGGCGGCGATCACCAGCAGGGCCATCATTTCCACCACATTCTTGTTGACAAACACATAATTACCCTCGTTCTGCGCGGGTGCCGGCAACCATGGAAATGCAGGAACCGCCAGGTAGGTCATTGCCAGAAAGGCCGCGCCGCCTAGGGCGGCAGCCCGCGTGAGCGTTCCGGAGAAAAGGCCCGCACCGATCGCGGTGATCCCCCAAATGGTCATGAAATCCATGATCTCAATCGGTTTGATCTGCCGGACGGTTTGGACCGGCGCTGTGGCGATCTTTTTCTCGAACTGCTTTTCCAATCCGGCCACCAAGTCCGTCTGGAATTTATCCAACTCCGACTTGAGTCCGGCGCGGGCGGAGGCGGCACCGGCCTTTGCCGATGCGACCGCGCTTTTTTCCACATCCTTGCGGAAAAGCCAGTTTCGGTCTGAGGAATTAATCTCATCCTTTTTCGCCACCAATTCCCTGAAGCGTTCCACCCGTTCCGGGGTAGCCATCACCTTTTTCAAGGTGCCATTGCCTTTGCCATCAGGGGACGGTTCCTCCACGGTTTCCTCGCCCATTGTGAGCCAATTCTGGGTGCCATCCGCCCACTTGTCGGCCAAAGCGACCACCTTGTCCCACTTCTTCCATTGTTCCAATGCGACCGGATCATTTTTTCCCATAGCACTGGAAAGCATACTTTTGCTGGCCGAGGCAAGAATTGCCGAGCGGGCCGAAGCGACCTGTGAGGCCTCCGTCAGATCCAAAGGCGCGCGATCCAATTTGCCTTGGGCTACAGCGGGAAAATTGATTTCAGGCTGGTTGCCGGCAATCGCGCCAATCTGCTTTGCTAGGTCTTTTTGCCGATCCTGGAATTCCCTCAGCACACCGATGACCTTCTCCCTTTTTTCCAGGGCGGTTTTTTTCAAGTCCTCCGTTCCGGCTCTTTCCCAAGCGTTGATGGCACCTTCGAAACTGAGCCTGATTCCGGGGTTACCCCCTTCGCGCCAAAAAAGGGCCTCTTTTAGTTGTTTTTCAACCGCATCCAAAACCGACGCCTTCTCCTGCTCATTCAACTGAAGCCGGTTGACAAAATCCTCGCCGGTCTTTCTCAGGCTCTCCTGGATCACAACCGGATCAAGCGCCTTGAGAAGTTCGTTATCTTGGTCGGGTGGCAAGATCCCCGCCATCCACTTTTTCATGGGGCCGGGGGATTCGCGAAAATAACCGGCCGAGCTGAATGGTTTGGGAGAGTAGGTCGAATAAATTTTTGAGATACCCTCGAACAGGAAATGCCATCCAATTGTCATGCGCATCAAAACGAACAGGACGATGAAGACACCCGCGCAGGGAATCCAAACCTTATTTCCACAGCAGGTACCGTCGGCCCCTGAATCACCATTTGCCATGGCATTCCCTTCGTGATCAAAATCGTTCTTCCGGTGTAGCCCGCATCTTTTCTGCCGGATTCATGGATTCAGTTTACCTTATTCACTATTTTTCCACCATGTACCCGGCGCGAAATCAACAGACCCGGTTTCCAGCAAGCAACCTCAAAACAGGTGCCTGAATCTCACTTCAAATGAAATCGGTTGGCCATTGGCCCCAACAACCTGAGGGGCCCTTCCACAGGCATGTAAAAGACGCCCAAATCCTCACGGTCTTTCACGAGCTTTTCAGCAAGGGCGGGTCCCCCGACAAATATCGCCGTCGACAAAGCATCGGCCTCGGCAGCAGTCGGCGCCAACACACTCACGGTCTGGGTTTGCATGGCAGGCCAGGCGGTTCTCGGATCCAGCACATGGCCAAGGCGTTTTCCCTCGTGGTGAAAATGCCTGTAGGTCGCAGCCGATGTTCCCATCGCCTGGTTGGCCAACTCGACTTCCGCCAAAACCGAGTCCCGGACCGGGTGAAGCAGAGCCACCCTCCATCCAACCTTCTCGCCCGGAGGGATACCCCATGCCAGAACGCTGCTTCTTCCACCGTGGATCATCACCGATGACCACCCAGCCCGCCTGATGGTGCCGGCCATCCGATCCAAACCATGGCCTTTGCCCACCGCCCCGAGGTTCAAACCCCCGCTTACCCCATTCCAAGATGCTGTTTTTTTGGCCTGGTCCAAAGAAAGGCGCCTTATCCCTCCCTCGGCGAGCCAGGATTCCCTTAGCCCATCCTCAGGAATACGCGGCGGGCCCTGCAAAAATCCCCAACCTTGAATCATCGCTCCCACGGCGACATCAAGACATTCGTCCGTTTGGCGCCACCAAAAAGCGCAGCGTTCCAACAAATCAAACAACTCATCCGAGAGTCTCCGAGTCGCCCCGACGGGCAGTCGATTCAACCGGGAAACTTCACTTTGCGGGAGGAAGACGGAAAGGCGGGATTCTTCCCCGGATAAAACATCATAAGCCAGGTCGGCCCAGTGAACCGGATCATTGGCGCCCGCCGGGACCAAGATTTCCCAACGGGTCCCCATGCAGGAGCGGCCCAGCCTAATCAGGCTGATTTTGTCGTTGCCGTTGGCAATCAGAGAGTCGCACACGGATCAAGAAGCCGGGCATTCCCGCGGAATCACTCCTCTTCCTCGTGGACGACGGGTTCGAGGGTTTTGGTGTTTCGTTCCACCGCAAGGACAATAGTTCTTTCTTCCATTCCGGTGCAGGAAACCGAAACCGCAGGCATGATATGGCGGCCATCCTCCAGCCTGAAACGCAGGCTGAAAGTTCCATCCGGCCTGAGAGGTATAGGCTCGCCCTGGAAAGTCACCTTGGCGGAAGGCTCGGTGGTGCCATGAACCACCAGATCGGCGTCCAGGTTAAAGGTGAAATTCCGGTCCTTCCCAAGGAAACCAAAACCACCCGATCCCAGGCTGGTAACAGCGGGAGACCCAGGGTTGTGACCCAGCTTTTCCTCAAAGAAATGCCTTAATTCGGCGCTACCGGCATGCGGCTGAAGGCCCCCGGAAAGGGCAAAAAGTCTTTCGGCATCCCGATTATCCTGTTCTGTCCAGGAATTCTCGGCCTGATCACCCCAGGCAACCCTTGGGGTGGAAACCGAATTGGAACGACCCATGCAATAATATCGACCATTCCGGGTGCGATATCCCACATCCACGCAATAGTCGGTTCCGGGTTCCGGCACATCCAGGTACCAGTTGCGGGCACCGTCCGGAAGCAGGAACTCCCGGACTATCTGTTCGCCCAAACCGCAATCGCGGTCACCAAGTTTCACCAAACGGAGAGCCAGTTGGGCCGTTTCAAAATCTTGCCCCAAGGCGGTTTGCGCCCTGTGCATCGTTTGACGGCTCAATTCCCAATAACAATGAACCCAATGCGGGTCCCGCACAAGCACCACCACCCTGTCCTTCCCATACTCGGTAGGCAAGGAGGGTTGGTTATTGGAAGTTTTTGCATGGGTGATCGGTTTAGAAGGCCCGACCCCCTGGGAACGGTCCGAAGAAGTGTCCCGAGCGGCTGATTTTTGGGGTTTTGGATCATTCAACCTGATAATTGGCGACGGTGGCGCAACCCGGGCGACAACTGGTTGAGGGATGTCGGTTTGGGACCGCTTACTCGTTGTCGGAGCCTTGCTCTTTTGGGCGGGTGGCTGGGAGACTGGCGGATTTGGCTGGGAAACCTTGGGGGCGATTTTGCCAGCCTTTTGCTGATCGGCCATTTTGGAAGATTTAATCGCCTCGATTGCTGGAACAATCTGGGCAAGAGGCCTTGGAATCTTGCCATTTTTGGCGCCAGCTTCGGAGCCAGTTTTTTTTGTTGGCAGAATCAGAGGAGACTTGGGCTTGGAGGTTCCCAAAACAGGCTTCTTATCAACAAAAGTGGCGATCTGAGGTTTTGGCGGAACCTTTTTTGTCGTTTGGCGCTTAACTGATGGCTGGACCTCGCATTTGACCGTCAGCTTTTGAACCAATTGCTCCTTGGAAAGGGCCGCCGGCCGCGGAATCTTGTGCTTTTGGGCCAATGATAGAAGGCTTTTCCGGTCCAATCGGTTCAGGGCGGCTGGGTTCATCCGTCGCACTCCTGGCTATCGGTCAGAGCCTGGAAACCTTGCTGCAAGTAGGAGACAAAATTCCGCAATCTCTTGGCATTTAACGACTTACAAATCAATAAAATGCAGCAGGACCCCAAGTATCTTGGACTAGGCGGGATTTCCAAGGTGGAACAAAAACCCTAAGTGCAAGGTCCACTAGGATTTCCGAACCAACACTACTCAATCTACAAAGCCCCTACCTATGGTTGTCAACCAAACAACAGAACATTTTTGCCAAATTTGTTTGAATCAGTTGGGAAACTTTTGATTGCGCAAATATCATTTCGATCATGCCCCAACCCAGACTGTCCACACCCAAACCCCGAAACAACAGGTCGGCAACCGAAATCTCCTTACAGCTGGCTGGGTTGGGCACTGAATTGGCTGCACCGGTGCTTTTGGGAGCTTTTCTTAGCATTCGCTATCAATGGGGAATCATTCCGGTTTTGGCCGGGTTGGTCCTGGGTATTTTGACCACGGTTACCCATGTATTAGTTTTTTTGAGAAATAACCCGGACATGCACGGAAAAAATCCCGCCAATGAATGAATCCAAGTCGGGAATCCCACGTCTTGAAAGCTATCCAAGCATTTTGACCTGCATTCATTGGATTATCGGGCCAGGATTTCTTGTTTGCATGCTGGCCCAGGTTTTGTCGATTTTTAATCCTGTTGAAGATTTGGCAGCCAGACCCAACGGCGAAATTCCCGAAAAGGTTTCAATTAACAGCTTCATTTCCGCAGAAGCATCCTGGATTTGCTGGTTCGTAATTGCCTTGTTTTTCTGGGCACCTCCCCGTTTTTCGGCTTGGATATTTGGGAAAAAAAGAAGAAACAGCCGGTTTGTTTCACGAGCCGGGGAGATGGGCCTTCGTTTGATTGGAATTCCGGGAATCCTGCTGGGAATATCTTTACTTCTCAATTTTCCGGTTCGTTTGCTTGCGGTGTGGACAGTTTTCCACTATTCCCTAGCATTGATTTCATCAATGGTTGCCGAATACAGGATGCAATATTGCATGCCTGAATAATTTGGTTTGCAGCAGGGTTTTTGTTTTCGAGGCAATTTTCGATGGCTTTCCCCCTCCTGTTTGCCAGCGGCGATGATTTGATCGCTCACGCCCTTGAAGAGCCTAAGGACAGCAAAATATGGCACTTCTTTGAGCACGGCGGCTTGTTCGAACACGGCCTTCAATTGAATCTGCCCGGCGGTGAATTTTTTGCGGTCACCAAATTCAAGATTCTTATTCTGGCGGCAGCAATCATTGTTTTTTTTCTGTTCAACCGGCTTGCCAATCGTTTGACCTTCCAAGGTCACCCCAAGGGACGTTTGGATAATTTGCTTGAATCACTCCTCCTCATGGTTCGTGATCAGATTGCCAGGCCTAATTTGGGTGAAAAGGCCGAACAATTCCTGCCATTTCTTTGGACTCTTTTCACGCTCATTCTCACTATCAACCTCATTGGTATGCTTCCGGCCCCTGTGTTCGGTTGTGCCAACGCCTCGATTGCGGTCACAGCGGCATGGGCGCTTTTCACCCTTTTGTTCATTTTGATCAATGGCATCGGCACCAGCGGCTTTCTGGGATGGCTCAAAGGGTTTTGGATTCCGATCGATGTGCCGGTGCTTGGGCCCGTCATTAGCGCCCTGCTTTTCGTTATTGAATTCGCGGGTGTTTTCTTGCGGATTGGGGTGTTGGCATTGCGTCTTTTTGCCAACATGCTCGGCGGCCACATCACCTTGGCCTTGTTGCTGACCTTTATCCTGATGGCAGCCAAAATATCTTTGGCACACCATGTGAGTATCGGTATCGCATCGATTTTCGGGGCCTATGTGCTGAGTTTCCTTGAACTTTTTGTGGCTTTCCTTCAGGCCTTTGTGTTCACGATTCTCTCGGCAGTTTTCATCGGGACGGCTGTGCACAGCCATGATCATCATCATGATGATTCAGAGGGCCATGAACATGGTGCAGGCCAAAACGGCTCTGGCCATATCCAAGGTTCTCACGCATCCTGAACCAAATGGCTGCCAATTTGAGTTTGTTCCACAGGTTTTGCGTTGCTTTGTGTGTTTTATTTCCTAAGTTTGATTTTGTGGGCGGATTGAATCCCAGAGTGTTTCGAATTTGATTTTGAGGAGTTCTTGCGATGTCGAAGATTGTGAAGCTGTTTGCTTTGACCTTGGTCGTTTGCATGGTCGCCACCCCTGATCTGCTGGCTCAAGACTCCGGCAGAGGTCTTGCCATTTTGGGTAAGGCTGTCGGTGCCGGCTTGGCGGTTATCGGGGCAGGCATCGGCCTTGGCGCCATCGGCAAGGGCCTGACCGAGTCCATGGCTCGTCAGCCAGAAATTGCCGGGAGCATTCAGACTGGTGGTTTGATCATTGCCGCCATGCTTGAAGGCGCGGCCCTGATCGCAATCATTCTCGCCGTTTTCGGCGCAGCCTGATCCTTGCCATTGGGATGGGATTCCCCGCCCTTCGCAGGGCGGGTTTATTCCGGAATTTTGCGGAAAAGTGCTATGCGAATGATTTCATCTGCCATTTTGTCGTGCTTGCTTGCCATGACATCCGTCCTGCAGGCTGCCCCGGTCGCTTCAGAATCGCCCAAAGTTGCGTCGGGTGACCTTTCCAAAACTTCGGGGGGCGAAGCCAAGTACGATCCGTTTGGCTGGTCAACCGACACTTTCCTTTTTTCCTTGATCGTTTTTGGCTTGGTTTTCGTCACGCTTTACAAGACTGCCTGGCCCAAGATTGCCAAGGCCTTGGATGATCGTGAACTGAAGATCAAGGACGGCGTGGAAGCTGCCCAGAGGGCAAGGGATGAGGCAGTCAAGGCCCAAGAACAGGTGGAGCAAAAGCTTCGCGAGGCCGCGGACAAAGTTCGCCAAATGCTGGACGAGGCACGCCGGGATGGACAACGCACCCGTGATGATTTGCTTGCCAAAGCCCAGGAAGAGATCGCGGCTGAGCGCGAGCGCCAGAAACGGGAAGTTCAAGTTGCCGTGGATCAAGCCCTGCAACAACTTCTCAGCAAGACAAGTGATTTGGCTATTGAAATAGCTCGAAAGGCCCTCCGCAGGGAATTGCCGCAAGAAACCCAGCGCGCCCTTCAAAAGGATGCGGTTGATGTGCTCTCAAAAGTTTCGGCAGGTTCCTTTGGAACAAACTGACCTTATCAATCGATTCCTCCCTGTTTGAAATGGAAGCCATGACCAAGGTCTCCTCCGACTCCGACAGCCTGAAAGCCCTCGACAGTGTCGGGCGGCGTTTGGCTGGAGTTTATGCCGAGGCTTTTTTGGGTGCCGCCTCCAAGGCTGGCTTGGCGGATTCCGCCTCCGGGGAACTGCGGGAAATCGCAAATGCTTTCTCGCAGTCTGGCAATGGTATCCATGAATTTCTATCGAGTCCGACGGTCAAGCGCGAAATCAAATCAAAAGTAATCACGAGTCTTTCCAAAGCGGGAGCCAGTGATTTTCTGGTTGATTTCCTTGGTGTTCTCAATGATCACGACCGTGCTCAACTACTTCCGGCCATTGCCGATTCAGTTGAGAAGATTCTCCTTAACCGAAACGGCAAGGTTAAGGTTTATGTGACATCCGCGTCCGATCTGGATGAAGGCACCGCCCACCAACTGGCGGAAAGCCTCAAAACCCAACTGGGCAAGGATCCGGTTCTTCAAACCAGCATCAACCCGGACATCCTGGGCGGGCTGGTCATTCAGGTAGGTGACTGGGTTTGGGACGGCAGCCTTTCCAAGGAATTGGATGGGTTGCGGGATCAACTCTTTGAACGAGGCAATCATGCGATTCAAGGCGGACGAGATCGTTTCCGTTCTGACAGGTGAAATCCAAAACTACCGAGGCAAGGCCGACCTTCGCGAGGTCGGGCAGGTGCTCGAGGTAGGCGATGGTATCGCCCGGGTTTTCGGCTTGGGCGGTGTCATGGCGGGTGAAATGGTCGAGTTTCCCCGTACAGGGGTTACCGGCCTGGCTTTCAACCTTGAAGAAACATCCGTGGGTGTGATCATCCTGGGTGACTACAAGTTGTTGGCCGAAGGTGATGAGTGCAAGGCCCTTGGTTCCTTGCTGCGCGTCCCGGTTGGCGATGCCCTGATCGGTCGGGTGGTTGATCCATTGGGTAACCCTTTGGACGGCAAGGGGCCGGTTGTAACCACCCACTACCGCCTCGTTGAATCCCCTGCCCCGGGTGTTGCAGCGCGGCAGCCCGTTGACGAACCAATGCAGACGGGTATCAAGGCTATCGATGCCATGACCCCCGTCGGCCGTGGCCAGCGCGAATTGATCATTGGTGACCGCAAAACTGGCAAGACCACCATCGCCATCGACACCATCCTGAACCAGAAGGGTGGTGACATGATTTGTGTTTATGTCGCCATCGGTCAAAAGGAATCCACCGTCGCCAAGATCGTGGAAGGTTTGCGCGCCAATGGCGCCATGGATTACACCATCGTGGTGGTTGCGGGGTCATCCAGCTCGGCCCCCGCGCAATACATCGCACCCTATGCTGGTTGCGCGATGGCTGAATATTTCATGCTGGAACAAGGCCGGGCCACGCTATGTGTTTATGATGACTTGAGCAAGCAGGCCGCCGCCTATCGACAGCTTTCCTTGTTGATGCGGCGCCCCCCTGGCCGTGAGGCGTTCCCAGGTGACATCTTCTACGCCCACAGCCGTCTGTTGGAACGCTCCGCCAAAATGGCGGAGCGGTTCGTGATAGTCCCCCAAAGTGCGGATGACAGCAAGGTTACCGACAACTGCGGTGTGAACAAGAAGGTCTATGTTGGTCCCTTGGACAAAGAACACGCCCAAAAGGACGACCTTCCCAAATTTCCAGGCCATAAACTGGCCAAGATTCCCTCCTCGGGTGGATCCTTGACGGCGTTGCCGATCATCGAAACCCTGGAAGGCGAGGTTTCCGCTTATATCCCCACCAATGTGATTTCGATCACAGACGGTCAGATTTACCTGCAGGGTTCGCTGTTCAATGCAGGCCAACGTCCCGCTGTGGATGTCGGTATCTCGGTCAGCCGCGTGGGTGGCAAGGCTCAAATCAACGCGATGAAAAGCGTTTCGGGCGGTATGCGTCTTGACCTCGCTGCCTTCAGGGAACTGGAGGCCTTCGCCCAGCTTGGAACCGAATTGGACAAGGCCACCCAGTCACAACTCGATCGCGGTTACCGCGTGGTCGAGGTGCTGAAGCAACCTCCCTACCAGCCAGTACCGGTGGTCGATCAGGTCATGATCATCTATGCCGCCACCAAGGGATTTTTGGACAAGGTCGACCGGCCCAAGGTCCAGGCTTGGGAAGCCCAATTCCTGCGGTTCATGCGCGAACAAAAATCCGAGGTTCGGAACGAATTGGCAAAGCAGAAGAAGCTCACCCCCGAGTTGACCAAGCAACTCGAGGCTTCCATTCAGGAATTCGGACTGCAGTTCAAAGCCTGATTCCCTGACAAGTCTCAACGGATAGACCCATGGCTAAAACGCGCGAACTTGTCAGCCGAAGGAAAGCGATCCGCAACATCCGCAAAATCACGCGGACGATGGAGCTGATCGCGACTGCCCGGTTCAAAAAAGCACTGGATCGAGCCCAGGAAGCTGAAGCCTATACCCGCAAAATCGCCGAACTGGCTGCTGATCTCGCCTCCGCTGGAGGCGAGATCAGCCACCCCCTTCTGGTCACCCATGACAAGGTTGAGAAGTCTGTACTGCTTGTCATTGCCAGCAATCGCGGCCTTTGCGGTGGTTACAATGCGGGCATCCTACGTGAAGCCAATCATCGTCTGCGCGGAAACCGTGAACTAGGCATCAACACCCGTCTGGAGTTGTCCGGCAAGAGGGCAATTGCCTATTTCCGGTTTCAAAGAATTCCCGCCGACGCTACCTACACCCAGTACGAAGACAAACCAAGGTTCGACGAAGTGGAGGAATTGGCCAACCACTTCCTGGAATTATTCATGTCCGGATCCATCCAGCGGCTGGATGTTGCGTACATGCGGTTTCTTTCACCCGCCCGCCAAACCCCGGTGGTCGAGACCCTTCTTCCCCTCAGCAAGCCGAACACGTCACAATCAAAGGCGGGTGGCGAGGAGAAAAAGGCGGGTCGGGTGGTTGAATATCAATACATTCCCGACGCCAAGGAGATTCTCGGGCAAATTTTGCCGGCATCCTTCAAGCAGCGACTTTTCAAATGTTTTCTGGATGCGGCAGTCAGTGAGCAAATCGCGCGCCGGGTAACCATGAAAGCCGCCACCGAGAATGCGGACGGGATGATCAAGCTGATCAGCCGCCAGTACAACCGAGCCCGTCAGGCGCAAATCACCAAGGAAATCGCAGAAGTCATAGGCGGCGCTGCGGCCCTCCAGTAAGTTCGGTCTCGCATTTCAAAGATGCGACCCGAGTTTCCGAGAACCAGAAATCACAGGCTTCAATCGTCAGGGGAGTTCAGAGATGTCCACCGCCACCAAGAGCACCAAAGGCGCCGTAGGGAAAATTGTCCAGGTCATCGGTTCAACCTTTGATGCCGAGTTCTCCGCTGAGAACCTCCCGGAAATTTACAACGCCTTGACCGTTGACTCCGATGACAAGGGCGTGCGAATTCGCTTGGTGGGAGAGGTCCAGCAACAACTTGGCGGTGGCCGGGTCCGTTGTGTGGCTTTGGGTAGCACCGATGGTCTTGCCCGCGGCCTGAAAGTGGTCGACACGGGTGCCCCGGTGACTGTTCCTGTCGGCGAGGCGACACTGGGTCGGGTTTTCAATCTTTTGGGTCAGCCGATCGACGGCCGGGGAGCCGTTGAAACCGACGAGCACCGGCCGATTCACCGGCTTCCCCCGCCCCTCTCTGAGATTACCCCAAAAACCGAGGTTTTTGAAACCGGCATCAAGGTTATCGACCTTCTGACCCCGCTGGTCCGCGGTGGCAAGGCGGGACTGTTTGGTGGTGCCGGCTTGGGCAAGACAGTGATTCTCACCGAACTGATCGCGCGTATCGCCAGTCAGCATGGTGGGTATTCTGTTTTCGCAGGTGTGGGCGAGCGTACCCGCGAAGGGAACGACCTGTGGCTGGAAATGCAGGAAACCAAGATCGGCAACACCGGCCGCTCAGTTATCACACAGACCGCCATGGTGTTCGGTCAAATGAACGAGCCACCTGGCGCTCGCCTTCGTGTGGCACTCACCGCCCTGACCATGGCCGAGCGTTTCCGGGATACCGGCAAGGAAACCCTTCTGTTCGTTGACAACATCTTCCGGTTTTCCCAAGCCGGCTCGGAAGTGAGCGCGCTGTTGGGCCGTATGCCCAGCGCCGTGGGCTACCAACCGACCCTGGCCACCGAGATGGGCGAGTTGCAGGAGCGCATCGTTTCCACCCAGACAGGTGCCATCACTTCGGTGCAGGCGGTTTATGTTCCCGCGGATGACCCGACCGATCCCGCTCCTGCCAACGCATTCCAGCACTTGGATGCCTTTATCTATCTGGAGCGTAGGATTTCGGAAAAAGGCATCTATCCCGCGGTGGATCCCTTGGCCAGCTACAGCAATGTGCTGGACCCTGCCATCGTCGGCGCGGAGCATTACGGGGTGGCCCGAAATGTGCAGCGCATCCTGCAACGATACCGCGAGCTTCAGGACATCATCGCGATTCTGGGTGTTGATGAACTGTCCGAGGAAGACAAGCAGGTGGTGGCGAGGGCGCGGCGTATTGAGCGCTTCCTGAGCCAACCGTTTATCGTCGCCGAGGCGTTCACAGGCAAGGCGGGCAAAATCACCCCCATCAAGGAAACCATTCGAAGCTTCAAGGAGCTTTGTGAGGGCAAATGGGATCACCTTCCCGAAGGCGCCTTCATGTACGTGGGTGGAATCGAGGAAGCCGAAGAGCAAGCCAAAAAGATGGCTGCAGGTCGATAGGCAACTTTTGTTTTTCCTGATTAATTTCGGATAGCATCGAGATAAACATGGCAACTGGCAAACAGCTTCGATGCGTGGTGGTGACTCCGGAAAAGGCGGTCTTGGAACAGGCCGCCGAGCTGGTTTCATTGCCGATGTCCGATGGTGAATTGGGCGTCATGCCCGGCCGCCAGGCCTTAATCGGGAGCATGTCCCCCGGTGTCTTGCGGATCAAAAGTGGCACCCAAATTCGCCGTGTTTTCGTGGATGGGGGCTTTGTCCAGGTACGGGACGATGTGATCACTGTCCTCACGCCCCGGGCTCAAGACGGCGCGGATATTGATTTGGAAGCCGCCAAAAAATCGTTGTCGGTCAGCATTCCCAAAGACGCCGGCGCCAAGGTGATGAAGGAGCATCACAACACCATTTTGCGGGCACGCGCAATGATCCGGGCCGCAAAGCCCTTTTGAAAATCGGTTACTCTCCTCCCACCAAAACCAGCAAGCTCTTGCCCTTCATCAGGCGAGTCATTCCCTGGAGTGGCTCGCTGCTTTCGTTTTCAACGAAATCATCCGGTGCTCGTTGCCCCGTATCAACCACCCGGAACCATTGTTTCGCCGAAGGTGGCTTGGGGATTCGGATAGTCGCCGGGTTTTCCGCGGCGTTGAAGGCAATGTAAATATCGTCTCCAGGCTCCCTGCCCGTGCGCGTACCATCCAGCGCAAGGGCGATGAAACGACTTGCGGGTGAAAAATCCGGTTTGTCCGGGATTTGCCCATGCCAACGGATGGATGAATCGTCAAGAAAAGCCCGACGGCGCAGGGCGGGTTGCCTTTTACGGAAGGCGATCAAGAGCCGGGTGAACCTGAGAAATGCCGCATTGGATTTTTCCTCCAGGAGATTCCAATCGAACCAACTGATCGGGTTGTCCTGGCACCAGGCATTGTTGTTTCCCATCTGGGTTCGAAGGAATTCATCCCCCCCCAACATCATTGGAACACCCTGTGACAAAAAGAGGGTTCCAAGCAAATTGCGGGCCTGCCTTTCCCTCAACTCCAAAACCTCCTCATTGGTTGTGGCCCCCTCCACGCCGCAGTTGAAGCTGTGGTTGTCGGGGCATCCATCCCGATCCTCTTCACCGTTTTCCAAATTGTGCTTCTTTTCGTGCGAGACAAGGTCCCAAAGTGTGAATCCATCGTGGCAAGTGATAAAGTTGATGGAATTCCTAGGGCCCCGCCCTTCCGTCTGATACAAGTCCGCGCTTCCACAAAGCCTTGTAGCCAGGGGGCCTACCGTATTCTCCTCCCCCTTCCAGAATCGCCTGACAACATCCCTGTATTGCCCGTTCCATTCCGACCACCTTCTCCCAAAGGGAAAACCTCCCACCTGGTACAAACCGGCGGCGTCCCAAGGCTCGGCAATCAGTTTGGTGTCAGCGAGGACCCCGTCCTCCGCGATGGTTTCGATCAAGGGGGGATCGACCAGAACTTTTCCTTGTTGGTCCCTTCCCAGGATGCTGGCCAGGTCGAAACGCAGGCCGTCCACATGCATATCCGCCACCCAGAAACGCAGGCAGGTCAATATGAGGTCCCGGACAATCGGGTGGTTGCAATTCACCGTGTTTCCGCAACCGGAGTAGTTCAAGTAGTTGCCGTTTTTATCGAGCAGGTAGTAAATATCATTGTCCAAACCGCGGAACGACCATGTGTTCCCCCGATGGTCTCCCTCCCCGGTGTGGTTGAAAACCACATCCAAAAAAATCTCCATGCCCGCCTGATGGAATGCCCGAACCATATCCCGGAACTCACCCAATTGCCCCTGGAACTCGCCCGAGGCGGAATAGGAGGCCTTCGGAGCAGCGAAGCCTACAGTGTTATAGCCCCAATAATTCAGTAATTTTTCGCCGGTTTTGGGATTGGTAAACGGGCAGTCGGTTTCATCGAATTCGTGGATTGGAAGCAATTCCACGGCGGTGACACCCAACGACTGCAGGTAGGGGATTTTTTCCACCAGGGCCATGAACGTCCCGGGGCTTGCTGTCATGGAGGAGGGGTGGATGGTGAAACCACGGACATGCAGTTCGTAAATCACCGAATCTTCGAGGGAGTGAGTGGGGGCACATCCCCTTGCCAGTCGTAGGGGCGCCTCAGGAACATACTTCGCCGTTTAAACGGGGTCTTCTTTCCCCAACGCGCCCCTCCTGAAATGGCGGTGGAAGCTGGGTCGAGAAGGATTTTCTCAGGATCAAAGGCATGACGGACCCCCTTGGGCCCATCAACCCGCCAACCGTAACAAAATATTTCCGGCAGACCGGAAATTTCAATGTGCCAGTGGTCGCCAGTACGGTGTCTGAGGGGATGGAGAGAGATTTCCGCTAGCGTGGATGCGCCTTCGGAATCCAAAATGACTAGACTAACGCTGGT
>JAFMJU010000022.1 GCA_017853285.1 Gemmataceae bacterium | reverse complement strand
CGGACATGTTCAAGACTCCTTGACGGGCCATCCTTGGCCACAATCGGGGCGCAGAATAAGGGCTGCACGCAAGGAAAATCAAGGCAGGGTAACCCCTGTTTCGGTCTATTCCCCAAGCCAGTCTGCGGGGTATCTCTCCGACCCAGATACCCACGGTGCCTCCCGGTGGCCGCCCTTGGGCCCACTAACCGCCTCCCTTGGAGCCGTTTTGACATGAGTTCCCAACTTTCCGCCGAGGCCCTGGCCAGCCATCTGGCCAGCCTGGCACCGGAAGAAAAACACCGGCTGGCTTCCGGCCTTCTGGGGGAAGCCGCCTGCAAGCAGTTGGGATTGATGCGGTTTCCGCCCGGCTTCAAGCTTTCGGTGGTCATCCCGGTCTTCAACGAGATCCGCTGGATAGATGAGGTGCTCCGCCGTGTGCGGGCCCAGCCGATCCCGATGGAAATCATCCTGATTGATGATTGCAGCACCGATGGCACGCGCGAAAAACTTCCCAGCCTGGCCGACGCAAACACCAAGGTGGTTTTCCACGAGGTGAACCAGGGCAAGGGCGCGGCCCTTCGTACTGGTTTCGCCCACTGCACAGGAACGGTGATCCTGGTCCAGGATGCCGACCTGGAGTACGACCCGGCCGACTACCCGCGGTTGCTGATGCCGATTTTGGAGGGGAAGGCGGACGCTGTGTTCGGGTCGAGGTTCGTGGGCGAGAGCCACCGGGTGCTTTATTTCTGGCACATGGTGGCCAACAAGATACTGACCATGTTGTCGAACATGATGACCAACCTGAACCTGACCGACATGGAGGTGTGCTACAAGGTTTTCCGCGCCGAGGTGCTGGCGGGAATGCGGCTCAAATCAAACCGGTTCGGTTTCGAGCCGGAGGTGACCGCGAAAATCAGCCGGGCCGCCAAAAACTGCCGCATCTACGAGGTGCCCGTGAGCTACGCTGGCAGGACCTACGCGGAGGGCAAAAAAATCGGCATCAAGGACGCCTTCAACGCCCTGTGGTGCATTTTCTACTACCGGTTCTTCGACTGACCGCGCCCCGTCGGCCCGATCAGAATTCGGCTGATTGGGGTGTCCGCGGGAATGGGATCACATCCCGTATGTTGGCCATGCCGGTCACCATCTGGACCAGGCGCTCAAGGCCGAGACCGAACCCGGCGTGGGGCACGGTCCCATACCTGCGAAGATCGAGATACCACCAGTAGGCCTCGGGATCGAGGTGGCACTCGCGCATCCTGGCTTCCAGCACATCCAGGCGCTCCTCGCGCTGGCTGCCGCCGATGATCTCACCCACCCTTGGCACGAGCACATCCATCGCGCGGACGGTTTTGCCGTCATCGTTGAGGCGCATGTAGAACGCCTTGATCTCCTTGGGGTAGTCGAACACGATGATCGGTTGCTTGAACTGTTTCTCGGTCAGCCAGCGCTCGTGCTCACTCTGCAGGTCGATGCCCCACCGGACGGGATATTCGAACGATTCGCCCGAATTCTCGAGCAAGCGCACGGCCTCGGTGTAGCTGATCCGGCGGAACGGCACGGTTGCCAGTTGCGTCAGTGCGGCCCGGGCGGTCTTGTCGATCCGCTCCACGAAGAAATCGAGGTCTTCGGAACAGTGCTCCAGGACATCGGAGGCGATCCGGCGCAGGAAGGACTCGGCAAGGTCCATGTTCTCCAGCAGAGTGAAGAACGCGGCCTCGGGCTCGATCATCCAGAACTCGGCAAGGTGACGGGCGGTGTTGGAATTTTCCGCACGAAAAGTAGGGCCGAAGGTGTAGATCCGCCCCAGGGAGCAGGCGTAGGTCTCGCCCTCGAGCTGGCCGCTGACCGTCAGGTGGGTGGGCTTCCCGAAGAAGTCGCGGCTGTAGTCCACCGCGCCGTCCGGAAGCCTGGGCGTGTTCGCCGGGTCGAGGGTGGTGACCCGGAACATTTGCCCCGCCCCCTCGCAGTCGCTGCCTGTGATGATGGGCGTGTGGACCAGGAGGAAACCCTTCTCCTGGAAGAAGGAATGGATGCTGTCGCAGATTCGGTTGCGGACGCGCGCCACCGCGCCGAAGGTGTTGGTGCGGGCGCGGAGATGCGCTTGGGTGCGCAAAAACTCGAAGGTGTGGCCCTTTTTCTGCATGGGGTAGGCGACAGGATCGGCCCAGCCGAGCACCCGCACCGACCGCGCGGCCAGCTCGGTCGCCTGCCCCTTGGCGGGAGAGGCCTTCAACTCCCCCTCCACCACCACGCTGCACCCCGCCCCGAGCTTGAGGACCTCGGATTGGTAATTGCCCAACTCGGCGGGAACGATGACCTGCAGATTGCCCATGCAGGAACCGTCGTTGATCTCAAGGAAGCTGAACCCGCCCTTGGAATCCCGGCGGGTTCGCACCCAGCCGCGGATCTCCACACCGTCACCCACCGACTCGGCTTTTCTGGCCTGGACGACGCTTAGCCACGGCATGGCATTCCAGCTCCCGGCAAAGGAATCCGCAGATTCACCGCCACCATCGACAAAGGCCCCGGCAATCAATCGCCGGGGCCCCGTGAGAATGTATCAGTTTCAGCCTCAGGACTTCTTGCGGGGGGCCGCAGCCTTGGGCTTCTTGGGCGCCGAAGCAGCCTTTGGCGCGCCACCGGTGGTGGGGGCTTCGGTCCACCAGGGGCTGATCTTCAGGATCTTCTGCAGAACAGCGTCGCGGTCACCCGGGGTACCAGCCTTGGCCAGCTTGGCCTTCAGCTTCGACAGTTTTTTCTTGCGCTGGTAACGCTTGTCCAGTTCCTTGCGACGCTCGACCATGTTCCTGCGTTCTCCCGTGGGGGCCACGAATCAACGGGTCCCCTGTAAGCCCTGATACACCTGCCAAAACCCAATTCTCGCCGGGAAAGGCCCGGCCAACAAGATGAATTCGTGCCAAATCACGCCGGAATCAGAGTTTGGGCCCCTGACCAGCGATCCGCCCCTCCATGGGACTGGAGGCCTGGGCGTACAACTTTTTCGGAATTCGGCCGGCCAGGTACGAGAGTCGTCCCGCAGCCAATGCGTGCCGCATGGCATGGGCCATTCGCAACGGATCCCCAGCGGATGCAATAGCAGTATTTAGCAATACGCCATCACACCCAAGCTCCATAGCAACAGACACATCACTAGCAGCCCCCACACCCGCATCGACAATAACCGGGTATTCCGGGTCTTCTCCCTTAAGGTCCTCCAGAATGATTTTCAAATTGTTGGGATTCAAGATACCCTGACCGCTGCCAATGGGACTTCCCGCAGGCATAACGCTAGCCGCACCCAGCTTTTTCAATCGTCTGGCGAGCACAGGGTCATCACTGCAGTAAACCAAAACCGTAAAGCCTTCATTGACAAGGATTTCCGTAGCACGAAGGGTATCCAGGGGATCGGGGAGCAGGGTGCGGGGATCTCCCAGGCATTCCAGCTTCACCCAATCGGCACCGGGGTTACCCAGGTTGGACAGTAGTTCGCGGCCCAACCGGGCGTGCCGGATAGCGTCCTCGGCACTGAAACAACCGGCGGTGTTTGGCAAAATGGTGAGTTTTTTCAGATCCAGGAAATCCAACAGGGATCGGCCGGAACGGTCTACCAGGCGTTCGCGCCGGACAGCGACGGTGGTGACCTCGCAGGCCGAGGCTTCCATGCAATCACGCATCAACTCGAGGCTGGAGTATTTTCCGGTACCGGTGAAAAGGCGGTTTTGGAAGCGGAATTTGCCTATGACCAAGGGCTTGTCGATTGGTTCAATCACGGTCGCCCCCTTCACTACCACCCCCCACCAAGGTGACGATTTCCACTTTTTCTCCCCCGGCGATCAGTCGACCGGCATGTTCCGAACGGGGAACCAGCAACTGGTCCACCTCGACGGCCACACGGTTTGACGGCAAACCCAACTCGTCCAGCATTTTTCCAACCGAAAGCGGGGCTGGAAACGATCTGGTTTCCCCGTTGATCCAAACCTCGATCATTTCTGGCCCCGGGCGATGAATCGGCAGCCATGCAGCACCATGCCGACAACTCTTCCACACATTTTAGTGGAAATCCGAAGGCGTGCGCGGAACCATCGTTGGCGGCCTTCCCATCAGTCTTTAACATAATCCTTTAAGCTGATTACCCGGCGCCGAACCCGGATTTTTCGGGTTCGGGTAATGCCGGAAAGGCAATCTCCCACTCCTGAATGGCCACCGGCTCACCCATCCAACATGTCAAGCCACCTGCTTCCCCGAACCCGCATCCCCACACAAGTTCACGCCTCCAGCGAAGAGGCGGTACGGCACCTGGCCCGGCAGGTGGAATCTTTGATCCGACGGAAAAACCACGAGGGCAAGCCCGCGGTGCTGGGTTTGCCCACCGGCAGCACACCGGTTGGCCTTTATCGTGAGCTCATTCGCCTGCACAGGGAGGAAGGTTTGGATTTCAGCCGGGTGATAACCTTCAACCTCGACGAATATTTCCCGATAAGCCCGGTGGACCCGCACAGCTACAACCGCTGGATGCGGGAAACCTTTTTCGATCATGTGAACATTCCCAAGGAAAATATTCATATTCCGATGGGCGACACCCCGTCTGGAGAAGTGGAAGACTATTGCCTGCGCTACGAGCGGGAAATCCAGAAGGCCGGCGGGATCGACCTTCAAATCCTGGGCATCGGCCGCACGGGCCATATCGCCTTCAATGAACCGGGCAGCAGCCGGCACTCCCGTACCAGACGGGTGACCCTCGACCCGGTGACAAGGCGCGATGCCGCCAGCGGTTTTTTCGGCGAGGAAAATGTCCCCAGCATGGCGCTGACCATGGGGGTTGGAACTATCCTCGAGGCGAAGCAGGTGGTCCTGCTGGCTTTCGGTGAGCACAAGGCATCCATCGTGCGCAAGGCGCTTGAGGAACCAGTCACCGAGGCGGTCACAGCCAGCTTTTTGCAGGAACATCAGGGCGCGATATTCCTGGTTGACCAAGCTGCCGCCAGCCAATTGACCGCGTTACGCCGGCCGTGGGCATGCGGACCGGTTGAGTGGACCCCGCAACTGATCCGCAGGGCCGTCATCGACTTGGCACTTTCCACCGGCAAAGGCCTGCTGAAGTTGGGCGAAGAGGATTTTCGCGAGCACGAACTGCACAGCCTGGTGCGGGAATTCGGCCCGGCCAGCAGCATTTGCCAAAGGGTCTTCGACGACCTGAACGCCACGCTTTGCGCCAAGCCGGCCGGTGACGAACGGAAATCGGTGATCGTGTTCAGCCCGCACCCCGACGATGATGTCATCAGCATGGGTGGCACCATCATCCGGCTGGCTGACCAGGGACACAAAGTCCACATCGCCTACATGACCAGCGGGAACATCGCGGTGTTCGACCACGACGCCTGGCGATTCACCGATTTTGTCACTGAATTCAACAAGATTTTCGGAATCTCCCCCGACCAGACGGAATCCGTTTCACGGCGAGTGGACGAATTCCTGAAAGCCAAAACTCCCGGCCAATCGGATTCGGAGGATGTGCTGAAGATCAAGGGATTGATCCGGGCGACGGAGGCAAGGGCCGGGGCGCTTGCCTGCGGCGTTCCACCCGAAAACCTCGAATTCATGGACCTGCGGTTTTATCGGACCGGAACCATCGCGAAGGCCCCAATCCACGCGCAAGATATCGAGGATATCGTCGCCCTGCTCCAACGGATCCAGCCCGCCCAGATCTATGTGGCCGGGGAGCTATCCGATCCGCATGGAACCCACCGGATGTGCGCCGAAGCCATCTACGCCGCTGTTCGCAAAGTGCAGTCCAAGGGACAGCATTTCGAAACCTGGCTTTACCGGGGCGCCTGGGAAGAATGGGCTCCCCACGAGATCGAACGGGCAGTCCCCCTCAGCCCCGAAGTGGTGGACAGGAAGAAAAACGCCATCTTCCGTCACCAGTCGCAAAAGGACAAAGCCATGTTCCCCGGCGGAAGCGATGCCCGGGAATTTTGGCAACGCGCCGAGGACAGGAACAAACATACCGCCAAGACCTTTGACCAATTGGGTTTGCCCGAGTACTACGCCCTGGAAGGCTTCGTGCTGTGGCGGGATGGCCGCTGATTTGACCTGGGGCGCCGTCTGAGGACCTAGGAATATCCGTTGGGGGCCATGGGTGCGGAGGCTCACTCCTGCCCATGGCTCTTTATGCTTTTGATTACGGTAAAAAGACAAATTTTTCCATAATCCCACACCCGTCGCGGTGCCTGATAAAAACCGAATCCTTCAGCCAAAATACTTGAGTCTTTCCGGCTTTTTTTCCCCGGGGCAGCCGTCATTTTCGGCCTGTCCCGCAAGGCATGGCCCGACCAGGCACTTTCCTGGGCGCAAACCCATGACTGGGGTGCAGGGCAATGGCCGGGGCGGCCGATCCTTCCTTTGACAGAAACGCCCCTCCGGCGATTTCGCCGAGGTTGGGCGGAAAACCAACCATCCCCCCGCAGGGAGCCCCCCGAATGAGCGGCAGCTCCAACGACCGCGAACTCCAGCAAGATCCCATTCCGGTGATCTCATCCGGGGATGTGCTGACCTGGGAGGAATCTCAGGCGATGATTCCCCTGGTTTCCAGCATTGTCAGGGACCTGATGGGTCTGGCCAATGATCTGGACCGCTGTGAGGAAGAATTGACCGGGTTGCCCCGCCTCAACGAACTGGATTGGCGGGGGCGGTCGAAGGCTTACGCCCTGCAGGAACAAGTGGCCACCATCAGCCAGGACTTGCGCAACGCCTATCTCGAGCTGGAAGGCTTGCACCTGACACTGCTGAACGCCGAAACGGGCATGGTTGGATTCCCGACTCTGGTCAATAACCGTCGGGCGTTCTTCACCTTCACCCTGGGTGAGAAAAGCATCTCCAACTGGTGCTACTCCTGCGATCCGACCCTGCGACCTGTGCCGAAATCGTGGATTCGCACCGTCGCCATGCGCGAGGCCGCGTGAGCCCGCTGTGGCAGCGGGGGCCGAGCCCCCGAACTGCTGTCAAGATCTGCGGCATCACCCGGCAGGCTGACCTCCTGGAGGCGGCCAAGCTGGGTGTGAATGCTTTGGGGTTGAATTTTTTCCCCGGGTCCCCCCGGCACATCACCCACGATCAGGCCAATGCCTTGCTGGATAACTGGCCACCCAAGGTGGCGGCCGTGGGCCTGCTGGTGAAACCGGATCAGCCGATGGTGGAAAGGCTCCTGCGGTCTGTCCCGGCCCTGGGATGGCTGCAATTCCACGGGCTGACCCAACCACCCGATTGGCCGGTTTCCAGGCCATGGATAGCGGCTTTCGCGCCGAAATCCGAGCTGGAATTAGCCCAACTGGCAGACTGGATCAAGGAGGCCTCGAATTGCCCCACCCCTCCTTCGGCAGTCCTGGTGGACGGCCATGCCCCTGGCATGGAGGGGGGAACCGGGGTGACGGCTCCCTGGCAACTTCTGGAAAACTTCCGCCCCGGGTTACCCTGGATTTTGGCGGGGGGACTGAAGCCGGGAAATATCGACCAAGCGCTGCGCCAGACTCATCCCGACGCGATCGATATCGCCTCGGGGGTGGAAGAGAGGCCTGGCATCAAATCGGCGGAAAAAGTCGCGGCTGTCATGCAGTCGATTTCAAACGGCGTTAATCAGTAGCCGGGGGTTTATTCCCCGCGGCTCCGACATGGAATGACCGTGTGGCTGGTCAAATATCCAAAACTTCCACCGAGGTGCGGTCCGCCTCGTCCATGATGAAGCGGTAGCGCTGCCCCGGATCCTTCCCCAGCAAATCCACAAACGCGCGGTCGCAGTCCAGCAGCGAATCAATCTCCACCCGCATGAGGGTGCGGTGGCGGGGATCGAGGGTGGTGTCGGCCAGCACCTTGGCATCCATTTCGCCCAAACCTTTGAATCGCGAGACCTCAAAGCGGGCATTGGCCCTGAGGGACTTGAGTATCTCCTCCTTGTGCTGATCGTTGCGGGCCCAGTGGGTTTCCTTGCCCACATCGATCCGGTACAGGGGTGGCACGGCGATGTAAACATGCCCGGCCCGGATCAGTTCCGGCAGATGGCGGAAAAAGAAAGCCAGCAGCAGGGTGGAGATGTGGTAGCCGTCGGCATCGGCGTCCATCAGAAGGATGATCTTGCCGTAACGCAGGCCACCCAGGTTGAAAGCTGGACCGATTCCGGTTCCGATGGCGCTGACAAGATCTTTCAGCTCCTGGTTTGCGAGCGCCTTGGCCAGGGGCATTCCCTCGCTGTTGAGGATTTTTCCCCGCAGTGGCAGAACGGCCTGATTGCGGTTGTTGCGGCCCTGCTTGGCCGAACCACCGGCGCCATCGCCCTCCACCAGGAACAACTCGGTGTCATCCATGTTGGTGCTTTTGCAGTCGGCAAGCTTGCCGGGCAGATTCAGCCGGCGGGTGGATGCGGACTTGCGTTTCACCTCGCTGACCGCCTCGCGGCTGGCCTGCCGGGCGCGGGCCGCGAGGACAATGCGACCGACGATCGCGTCGGCGGCGGTCTTGTTGGCGTTAAGCCAACTCTCGAGCGCCGGCCGGATAGAGCTTTCCACCTGGGCGGTCATTTCCGGATTGTTGAGGCGGTCCTTGGTCTGCCCCTGGAACTGCGGCTCCCGGACGAACGTGGACAGCACCCCCACGATCCCCTCGCGGATGTCCTCTGCCGAGATGGTCAGGCCCTTCACCCGGATGTCGTGGGTTTCCATGTAATCGCGGATGGCACGGACAATGGCGGACCGGAATCCCGCCTCGTGCGTTCCGCCGCCGGGAGTGCGGATGCCGTTGACATAGGATCGAACCGCCTCCTCGGTTGAGTCTGTCCATTGCAGGACGGCCTCAAGGCGCTCGCCCTCCTTGCGGGCGAAGGTGAATGGCAGATCCGTGGTGGGCGACTTGGAGGATTCGCGAACCAGCTTGGACAGGAACTCGGGGATGCCCCCGGGGTGGCTGAGGTCGTGGGTCTGGCCGGATACCTTGTCCTCGAAGGAGAGTTTCAGCCCGGCGTGGATGTAGGACATGTCCTCGAGGTGGGACTTGATGGTCTCGGCATCGAGCGTGGTTTTCGGGAAGATGTCGCCATCAGGCTGGAAGTAGATGGTCGTGCCGTGCTGGCGACTGGGGCCCAGCTTCTCGATGGAACCGTGGGCCTTGCCACGGCGGAATTCCTGCCGCCATTCGAACCCGTCGCGGCGGATGGTGGCGACCATGCGCTTCGAAAGGGCGTTCACCACGGATGACCCCACCCCGTGCAGGCCGCCGGAGTGAATGTAGTTTTCCCCCTCGCCGAATTTCGCGCCCGAGTGCAGCGTGGTGAGAATGAGCTCGAGGGCGGACTTTCCAAACTTGGGGTGCTTGTCCACAGGGATGCCGCGGCCATTGTCCTCGATGGTGACCCCCTGCCCGTCCTTGTCCAGGCAAACCGAAATGGAGGTGGCATGGCCGTTGAGGTATTCGTCAACGGCGTTGTCGACGATCTCCCAAACCATGTGATGGAGGCCCTTGCCGTCGGTGCCGCCGATATACATGGCTGGACGCTTGCGGACCGGCTCAAGCCCTTCCAGCACCTGGATGTCTTTCGCTGAATATCCTGAGCTGCTCATTTCTTCCGTGTCTTCCCGATGATCTGAAAAATGGCATCAAACGCCGAGCTGGATCCCCCGGGGGGAATCTCAGTCGAACAGGTCCTTTTGTTCGCGGCTCGACCTGGAAGGTTTGGGCGGGGCGGGCGCATCACCCACTTCATCCCAATTCACCGGCGCCAGCGGGGTGGGAACCACGCGGGACAGGCCGGCCCGCTTCACCACATCCACACCCTTGCCACCGCGGCTGACGGTGCTGGTCCGGCTGGTGAACTCGTGGGTCCGGCCACCGGCGGTCTCAAGCACGAACAGTTCCCGGCTGTTTCCCGGAACCATTCCCCCCAGAACCTCATCGCCCTTGTCCAGGCGGATGCCGATCACACCCTTCCCCGCCCCGCTCAGGACCGGTATCTCGTCTGTCGGGAAATGGATCATCCGCCCCTTTGCTGTCGCCAAAAAGAGCGTGTTTCCACCCCGAACAAGGGAAGCAAACACAACCTTTTCACCCGCGCCGAGGCGGACGCATTTTCGCCCCGCCTTGGTGCTGAGGGCGCAGAAGGGTTCAAAAGCGGTCCGAACCACCATGCCAGCGCTGGTTGCGACCAGCAACCAGGGGCCATCCTTTTCGGTGTGGTGCCCGATGAAACGCGGGTCGGTGGTGAGGGCGGAAATAACCCGGGTTTGATCGGCGATCTTGAAGAACTTGACGATGGGCTCCCCATAACCGGTGCTGGCCGGGATATCGTGGATCCGCTGGGTGTAGGCGGTGCCATCCTCGCTGACAAAAACGACCGGATCGAGCGTGCTCCCGGGTGCCAGGGCGATCACCTCGTCTCCCTCGCGGACGCGGGTGCTTTCAATCGACGACATGCGGCCAACGCGCTTGACCCAACCATCACGCGTGAGAACCACCTGCGCGTTCTCGCGGGCGATGTAGGCCTCGGGATCAAACTCGGGAGCGTCCTCGGCACTGGCGATCCGGGTCCTGCGGCGGTCTGGATGGGCCTCGGCCAAGGCCTCCAATTCATCGCGAACCACACCCCACAGGCGCTTTTCCGATGAGAGGATGCGTTCGATGCGGGCGGCTTCCTTCTGCTTCTCCGCCAATTCCTCGCGGATCTTCAGGATTTCCATCTGGGCGATGCGGTAGATGGCCGCTTCCAAAATGGCATCCGCCTGGATCTGATCCAGCTTGAAAGCCTTGATCAACTTTTCGGCCGCATCGGATTTTCCCTGGCTGTTGCGGATCAGCCGGATGGCCTGGTCGAGGGCATCGAAGATGATCGCGAAACCTTCGAGGATATGGATGCGCCGGCGGAGGATCTCCAATTCGTATTCGAAACGACGCCGAACGGTGACCAGCCGGAAGTCGAGGAAGTGCCTGAGTATGGGCTTCAGTCCCAATCTTTCAGGGCGGGTCTTGAGCGCCTCACCCGGCACCGGGATGAGGCAAGTCATGTTGAAGCTGAAGGTGTCCTGAAGCGAGGTGTGCCTGAACAGGTACGCCATCACCAGATCCGGATCGGTCCCCGGCTTGATCTCCAGGGCGATACGCAAGCCGTCCTTCTCGTTGGACTCGTTGACAACATTCAGCAGGCTGGGAAGCTTGCGGTCCTCGATTATGGCACCGATGTCGCTTTCAAGTTTGCCCTTGTCCACGCCGTACGGAATGGACGTGATGACTATCTGGGGCTTCTTGCCGGAATCCTCAAACTTCCACTCGCCCTGCACGCGGATGGAACCGGAACCCTCCTCGTAGATCTTCCGGATCTCGGCCCGGTCAGCCAGGATACGGCCCCCGAGCGGAAAATCTGGACCTTTGAGCCGTTCCAGCAGCATGGCCGTGGTGGCTTCCGGGTTGTCGATCAACATCATCGCGGCGCGGACGGTATCGCCCAGATTGTGCGGCGGGATATTGGTGGCCAAACCCACCGCGATGCCGGAGGAGCCGTTCACCAACAGGTTCGGGAACTGGGCCGGCAACACGATGGGTTCTTCCCGTGTGTTGTCATAGTTGGGCCGCATGTCCACGGTGCGCTGGCGCAACTCGTCCATCAACCGTTCGGCGATGGCGGAAAGTTTCGCCTCGGTATAACGCTCGGCGGCGGGCGGGTCCCCGTCCACCGACCCGAAATTACCCTGGCCCTGGACAAGCGGTTCCCGCAGCACCCAATCCTGGGCCAGGCGGACCAAGGCCTCGTATGCGGCTGAGGTGCCATGCGGGTGGTAGTTGCCGGTGACATCACCCACAATTTTGGCGCACTTTCGGGGCCGCCCATCAAAGGTCAGTCGCAGGTCGTTGTACATCGTGTACAAGAGGCGCCTTTGAACCGGCTTCAAGCCGTCACGCACATCCGGAAGTGCCCGGGATGTGATGACCGACATGGCGTAAATCAGATACCGTTCGCGCGTCTCGGAATGCAGCGAAGCCGGAACAATCGTCTCCAAGGCAGGTCTCCCCCTCATCCATCCAGAGTCGGAGATTGTAGCAACCCCAGGGACAGTTTTCCCAGATTGCCAAAAAGATTGGCCATTTCAGCCTGTTGGTTTCAAACCCTGGAGAATGGCAGAAATGGGCTGAGTCTGACGGCTATTTTCACAAATTGTTTGGATTTCCAAAACCGTCTGCCAAAAAACAACTGCCGGGCAATCAGCCCGGCAGTTGATATTATCTTATATATTTTAGTTGCCAGTGGGCGGATACCGCTTCAGCATTTCGGCAGCCCTAGCCTCAAAATTCTCAGGCACTTCCAGGAAGCTGCTGATCTTCACCAGCATCATGAGCTTAGAGGTAGCTGGGTTATCATTGGCAGAAATCATTCCTTTGCGAAAGATATCGCTCCAGCCATCTGGCATATTGTTGGGAATGTAGGCGATCACAGCAGGGATGAAATCCTCAGATTCCTTCAACACATCGAGGTTGGCAGCCATGGTGGGTTTCCTTTTCAGGTAACGGTCCCAAGCCGCCTTCTCGACCAGCACCGCTTGGGTTTTGCCATCTGAAAGGGAATCGAGAGCCTCTTCGGCGTCATCGGTCTTGCGCACGCTGCCATAAAATTCCTTCGGGGCCTTGCCGGGCTTGCAGCATTGGTAATTCAGGAAGGTCTCCGCGAAAGGCCGGCTGTTCCCGGGGACGCAAACCTCTTTTTTCTCCAAATCGGAGATGTTCTTGATCTCGTCGGCCTTGTTCACCACCAGATAGGCCTTCAAGGGGGTGGTCTTGTTTTCAGCCAGCATCAGTGGCTTCAGGTTGGGGTTTTTGGCGCGGGCCCAAAGGAATTCGTGGCTGTTGAAAACAGCCAGGTGGCATTCACCTTTCGCCAGCTGATCAGCCAAATCCGTGGATTTGGCGCACAGGTCGATGCTGCCCGGAAGGTTGGTCTGCTTCTTCACGATTTCCGGGAAAGGTTGCATCACCATCTTGATGATTCTTTCGGGGAAATTGGTGAAGAAGTTCCGGGTGATGGCCACCTTCAGGATCTTGGAGGTTTTCGCCTTGGCGACTGCCGCCTCCTCGGCTTTGGCCATTTCCTCCGCCCTCAGGGGGGTGGCCAGGAGCCCGCAAACCATCAGCGCGCCCGCAAGCGCGAACCAACTGGTGTTTTTCATCACGGGAGAGATCCTTTCAGGATTCAGAGGGTGCTTAACAAGGGTCAGGGCGAAAATCCAGTCTTTTGCAGAACAAAACCGGTCGGTTGGGGAGGGTTATTCCCCGGACTTGGCGGACTCGGCTTTCTTCGCCGCTTTCGGGTCGATCCCGAACGGCCTGCCAGCAGAGGTTTTTTTCTGCTCAGGGGCCGGGGCGGACCAGTCGAGATCCATGCGGTAGGCACCACCGGTGGCCCGTTCGAGGACGGCCAGGGCCTGGAGGGCTGCCAGGTGCGCCTCGACAGCCTGTTGGCGCAGGGTGGTCTCGATCAGACCGGCTTCCAGCACATCGCGAGGAGCGATCTTGGGCACCTCGGAGAATTCCGTCTTCAATTCCTCGCTTCGCTTGGCGGCCAACTCGATACCCTTTTGAAGGACTGGCCCCTTGCGGTTCTCCTTGTCCCAGCGGAGCCAGACATTGCCGGCTTCCAGTTCCACCAGATTTCGCACCTTGTCCTGCAGGTCGAAGGCCCGCATGTGGAGGTCGTTGGCCTGATTGACCCGGTCCTGCCTGCGGCCGGCGATGAAGGCGGGCATCTCTGGAACCAGGGCACCCGGGCGATAATTCTCAACGAATTCCCCCGGGGGAACCAAAATCGCATGAATGTCCGTCGCTGAGGAAAGCGTCGCCAAGCGCCGGCTGAAACGGTTCTTTTCCTGGGCGCAAACCTCTAGGCCGAAGGCCTGCTGTCCCAGTTCCGCCTGCCGCATCTCGGGCCGGTTGGACAGCGCCATCTGGACCGCCTCTTCTCGGGTGGCGATGCTGTTCAGCGACTTGGGGAGGTGGTCATGCAGAGGTACCACCGTCTCTGTGGCCCCCATGGCCTCCCGAAGCGCCCCGATGGCCTGCTGGATGCCGTTCTCGGCATCACTCAACCGGCTCTGGCTGGCGGACAAGGCGATATCCACCAAGTCCACCTGGCCGGGGAAACGCTCAGCCTTGGCCTCGGCGCCCCGCCGAAGGAGCTTGGTGTTTTCAATCATGTCGAGCAGTTGACGGTGCTGCTGTTTGGCGTAGACCGCCATCAGGTAGGAATATGTGACGGCCTGCCGGGTTTCGTGTTCAGCCTTGAGCACCAGCGCCTCGGCCTGCTCGATACCCATGCAGCATTGCTGGCGACGGATGGACATTTCAGGGGTCGCGAGGTTGGCGAGCAACCCGATCCTGTCGAGAGCGACCTTTTTGTCAATGGAAGCAGCCAGGGTAGATTTGGCCGCAAGGATGGCCGGCTGTTTTTCCATCGCGATGGCGATGCATTCTTCCAGGCCAAGTTTTCTCTCGGCGGGAATGGGATCCACATTGGCGGGAATTTCAGGCGTTTTGACACCCGGCGCATCCTGGGCCGAAACCGAGGCGGCTGTCGCAAGGAACAAGGTACCCGCCGCGGCCAACCTGAATTTGCACCACCCGAGCCGGGTCCAGTCGCGCGCCATGGACAATTCCCCCATTTGGATCCGGCAAAACCCACCGCCACGCAGGCCATCGGGATCGGACCTCATCATTTTTTTCATCGACAACGGGTGTGGAGGATGTTGCCCAAACCGTGGCTCCAGTTAAAGTTCAGGCCATTCCACAATCCTTGCGTGGGGATTGTTCGGGTTGTGACAGTGGTGACAATCAGGAAGGCGGTTGGGATGATGCGACAACCCGGCCGGGACAACGGCCGCCTGTTTTCATGAAACCATTTGCTTTTTGGGAACCCAGATGGATTTGACGCCCGCAGTTTACCGAGCCTTGATCCGGGCCGAACGCTTGGCACGCTTCGAGCCGGATTGCACCGCCAATACTCGCCTCATCCGCGCACTGCTGCATGAAGAGGAGGGAACCGCCTCGCAATTGCTGGCGGGGGCGGGCCTGCGGATCCCCGCATATCTGGACCAGTTTCCCCGGCCTGCCAATCTTTCGGATGATTACGCCCAAAGCACCCC
>JAFMJU010000452.1 GCA_017853285.1 Gemmataceae bacterium | reverse complement strand
TGGCCCTTCTATCAGTCACCGGTCAAAACCTTCCAATGCCCATCGGCACCAAGCGGTCGCACAGACAATTCACCTGCCACCTATGCCGCCGTGGACAGTTACATCAACGCCGCCACCAGCGACTACCAGGTGTGCAATGCCGTGGAAATCAGCGCGGGCAGCGCGTATGCCAACGGGTTCATCAAGCTGAACCTGACCGAGGCGAACCGCTGGGGCATGCTGCAGAACAACCTGCCGACCAAGATCACGGACTGCATGGACGGCACCTCCAACACGATCATGCTGGTGGAGGATGCCGGGCGTCCCAAGGTGTACGCCAAGGGCAAGCTGCGCACCGATTCGTACCAGTGGACATCCGGCGCCGCCTGGGCTGACAACGAGGGGCAATTCGGCCTGCACGGTTTCACCACCGACGGCATGACATCGGGTGGGCCTTGCGCTGTGAATTGCAGCAGCGCCAACGAGATTTACGCGTTCCACTCGGGTGGCGCCAATGTGATGATGGGCGACGGCTCCTGCCGATTTTTGCGGGACGCGATCGACATCACCACCGTGGCCGCGATGATCACACGCAACGGCGGCGAGGTTTACAACGCGGACTGATGATTTGAGTTTGAAAAAACCGGGAGGGGCGCGGCCTGCCGCGCCCTTCTTTTTTGACACAGGGGAAATCAGAAATGAGCGGATTCATGCGGGGCGGTTTGCGGGCCATTCTCGGGGCGGCGGTTGTTTGTGTTGCCCTTGGGTGCGGCGGGTCCAAGGTTGAGCCGCAGGTCGCGGTGGTGCCGGCGAAGGGACGCGTGACAATCAAGGGGCAACCCGGGGCGAACCTGGCGCTGGCATTCATTCCGGCCGGGCATGGGACGAACTTGCGGCCGCAGGCCAACACCGGCGCGGATGGCGCCTTTGAAATCACCACCTACAAAACGGGGGATGGGGGTCCCGAGGGGGAGTACAAGGTGGTGGTTTCGGTGGCGGTTGATCCCACGCTTTCGGACAGCAAGAAGGAAGAATTGGCCGGGAAACTGGCCGCGGAGGCCAAGCGTATTCCCGCCGCCTACCAGAGGGCCGACACCACACCGCTCACGGTGAAGATTGGAAAAGGCAAGCCGGATTTGGGAGTGCTTGAGATCAAGTGACCTCTTTTTGACACAGATTCATGCCCAGGGGCCGGAGTTTATCCGGCCCCTGGGCATTTGCATTGCTTTTTGTTTTCTCACAATCTTCAGGAAACCGTCTTGGACTCTTCACAAAAAGTGCGGAAGCCGACGATAAAAAAATACCATTCGATTACTTTTATCTGGGAGAGACCGCCATGTTTCCGTTTCATCAGCTAGACAACATGGTCCGTTACGAGGGTGGGGTTTCCCGCCGGCTTTTCATGGCCTGGGGGGCGGCGCTTTCCAGCATGCCAGCTATGTCCGGGAGAGTGTTTGGGCGGTTGGATTCCAGGCCCAATTTTTCCTCGGATCCCTTCATGCTTGGGGTCGCTTCCGGGGATCCGGATTCCTCCAGCGTGGTCCTTTGGACCCGATTGGCCCCAAAGCCGCTGGAGGAAGATTACGGCATGAAGCCCGAGGCGGTGGAGGTATCGTGGGAGTTGGCGGAGGAAGAGGGTTTTGGCAAAATTGTCGCCCGGGGAACAAAGGTCGCCCAACCGGAATTCGGGCACTCGATCCATGTCGAGGTTGGGGGATTGAAGCCGGACCGGTGGTACTGGTACCGGTTCAGGGCGGGCGACGCCACCAGCCCTGTGGGACGCACCCGCACCATGCCAGCGCAGGAAGCGCGGCCGAGGGCCCTGAATTTCGCCTTCGCCTCTTGCCAGCATTACGAGCAAGGGCTGTTCACCGCCTACTCGGAAATGGCCCGGGATGAACTGGATCTGGTCTTCCATCTGGGAGACTACATCTATGAATACAAGGGCAAAGACAAACTGGTCCGCAAGCATGTGGGGGACGAGATTGTATCCCTGGCGGATTACCGTAGACGCCACGCCCAGTACCGATCTGATCCCCTGCTGCACGGGGCCCATGCCCGCTTTCCGTGGGTGGTGACCTGGGACGACCATGAGTTCGACAACAACTACGCCAACGCTATCTCGGAGGAGAAGGGTGTTGATCCGGCGGAATTCCTGAAGCGCCGGGCAAACGCCTACCGGGCCTACTATGAGGCCATGCCATTGCGCGCCGCCTCCCTGCCCAAGGGGCCGGACATGACGCTTTACCGCAAGGTGTCGTTTGGCGGCCTGGCCGAGATCCTGGTTCTGGACACCCGTCAGTACCGTACCGACCAGCCCAACAATGACAGGGCCTCCCCAATCAACGCCGCGGCAATGGACCCCCGGGCGACGCTGCTGGGCGCGAGGCAAAAAAACTGGCTGAAGGATGGGTTGGCTGCTTCCAGGGCCACTTGGAATGTGCTGGCCCAGCAAGTGATGATGGGCATGGCCACGGTGGGTCGAAAAGACCCTGAACAAGAGGGCAAATTCAGCATGGATCAATGGCCGGGTTATGCCGCAGAGCGCACGGAGCTGGCACAGTTTCTGTTGGAACGAAAGATCGCCAACCCCGTGGTGTTGACCGGTGACATCCACAGCAACTGGGTGAACGATCTGCGCGTGGACGACCGCAAACTGGATACCCCCATCGTGGCGGCCGAGTTTGTTGGCAGCTCCATCAGCAGCGGCGGTAAGGGCAAGGAGAAGCCCGAGTACCTGGAACGCCTGCAATCTGCCAACCCCTTTGTGAAGTATCATTCCACCGAGCGGGGGTATGTCCGTTGCCGGGTGACCCCAGGGCAATGGCAAAGTGACTATGTGATGGTTGACGATGTCACCAAACCGGGGGGCGCGGTGGCTACGCGGGCCAGCTTTGTGGTGGAATCGGGCAAGCCCGGTGTCAACAGGGTGTGAGAGGACGCGTCTTGATCCCGGGGTTTTACCCAAATTTCATGTAAATTAACCTATTATAAAACACCTAATAATAGTTTATTTAAGGCTAATTGGGTAGAATTGACATTGTCCCCGTTTCTTCCCCGGCGTCCAGGCACCGCCATAACCCGGTGCAGGGGAGGAAGCGGGGGCTTTTCACAGGAATATGACGGTGGCTGAATCAGGGCAAGGTTGGAGTGGAATGGAGGTGGGATGATGCTGTATCGAGCCAACGGTTTGCCGATGGGCCTTTTATACGGGCCATCGAGTTACGGAATCGTTCACCCCTCGAGGCTGGATATCCATCTGGATGACCTGTCATTGTTCGGCAAGCCAGTGGTGCTGCGGTTTGAAAATTCTGGCAATATCGGACCCGGCTATGCTCCGACAGAGCAGGAGTGGGAATTGGCCGGTTGGCTTGTGGCCATATTCCCGCAAATGAGCCCGTGGATTAGCTCACTTTTAGCTGAAAACGGCATGGACGGGCGACCGTCGAGGATGGACAGGTTGGCGGAGG
>JAFMJU010000451.1 GCA_017853285.1 Gemmataceae bacterium | reverse complement strand
TCCCAATTCGGAGACACAAGGCATCCACAGCTTGGCTTGTGGACTAAAATAGTTGTTGGCAAAAAACCGGGGGAAAGGCCACCTTTTCCACCCAGCCCCCTTCCGAATCTAATCCGACATGATACCTTGTAATGATTAAAAACCGCCTGAGGGACATCGGCCTTTGCGTGGTAGCAAGCTTCTTTTAGCCCAAGGTATCCCCAATGCCCGCCGGGAACGATCCGAAGGATGACTGGAGTTTCCTCAGGCCGCCTCTGGTGGCTGGCGACCTGGCCAGTCTCGGCGGATACCGCATCCTGTCCCTGATCGGGCAGGGAGCGATGGGCTTCGTCTTCAAGGCGGAAGACACCGGTCTCAAGCGTCTGGTCGCCCTCAAGGTGATGCGGCCTGCCATTGCGGCAACGCCCCTGGCCCGCGACCGGTTGCTGCGCGAGGCGAGAGCAGCCGCGGGCATCCAGAGCGAATGTGTCGTCACCATCCACCAGGTCGGCGAGGACCGTGGCATACCCTTCATCGCGATGGAATTCCTCGACGGAATGACTCTCGATGACTGGATCACCAAGCACAAGAAAACGGCCAATGTGGGAGCCATCTGCCGGGTGGGGCGCGACCTGTTGCGCGGCCTTGCAGCCGCGCACGAAAAGGGGCTGATCCACCGCGATATCAAACCAGCCAATCTGTGGGTGGACCAGAAATCCGGCCGCGTGAAGGTGCTCGACTTCGGCCTGACCCGCGACACAGGGTCCGAGCAGAAGCTGACAATGGATGGCGCCATCATGGGCACCCCAGCCTACATGGCGCCCGAACAGGCCAACGGCAAGGAGGTTGACTGCCGGGCCGACCTCTTCAGCGCTGGCACGGTGCTTTACCACCTCGCCACCGATTCCAGCCCCTTCCACCGCGACAGTCTGTTGCCCACGCTGTCGGCAGTTTGCAACCACCGGCCCCAGCCGGTGCTCTCCATCCGGCCTGAGCTTCCCGCCGAGTTGGGCGCCTTCATCGAGCGGCTGATGAGCAAAGACCCGGCCGAAAGGCCAACCGACGGGCAAGCAGCCTTGGCATTGTGGCTGGAAGTTGAAAAGTCAGTCCGCAACGCCCAAGGTCCTGCGCCGGCCCAGGCAGCCGCAGGATCCGGTATCCGCCTTCCAAGTCCCGCTGCCGCCGAAAGCGGCGTCCTTCGGTTCCCTGAATCGAAAATCCTGGAAGGTGGTTCCGCCCGTAAAAAACGAAAACGCAAATCGCCTTCTTCCAACCCATGGCCCTGGATGGCCGGCGGCATCGCACTGATGGTGCTCATCTTGGTTGGATTGGGAATGTTCTTATTGCGGAAAAAGCCTTCCAGCGAATCAGACAAACAAGATAACAGCACCGCCGTCGCCCAATCACCTCGTAATTCCGAGTCAAAAGCAATTCCCCCCACCACTCCAACAGGCGTTGGTACTTCTCCACCTTCTACCAACACCAGCCCACCCCCAGCCCCGCCGTTGAGGCCATCGGGGAATCGAGAGCCAGACCGTTTCACCAACACGGTGGGCATGGATCTGGTGCTGGTAAAACCCGGCCGTTTTCGTCTGGGTGGAACCGGAGGAGACAAGTTCCGTAGGCCGGTTGAGATCCAATCCGAGTATTACATCGGCACTCGCGAAGTGACACAGGAACAGTGGTCCAAGATCACCGGTGAACAACCCAGTCACTTCAGCCGCAAGGGCGAAGGGGCCACAATGGTCGCCGGTTTGCCCGACGCCACCCTCGCCCGGTTACCGGTGGAAAATGTATCCTGGAAAGAGGCCATGGCCTACATTGCCAGGCTAAACGCCCAGGAGCCCAACCCTGGTTGGGAATACCGGCTGCCGACGGAAATCGAATGGGAATTCGCCTGCCGGGGTGGCCACTTGATGGGCCAGGACGAAGACCTGCTCGATTACTACGGCTTCACCCCATCCAAAGAGATCACCCGGGAGGGTGCCAACCTGGGTGATCCTACGGGCCGGCCCAAGCCCACAGGCAGTTTTGGCCCGAACCGGTTGGGCCTGTTCGACATGCACGGCAATGTGGCGGAATGGTGCTCCGACACCCACATTCCCAAAGACCGGCCAGTTGGCGTGCCGGACCATGTCATCAAGGGAGGGAGCTGGGGCTCCCCTCCAGAACATGGCCGTGCAGGCGCCACCTTCACTACCAACGAAAACGGCAAAACCTGGGCACTGGGATTTCGAGTTGTGCTGGGCAGAAAAGTGGATTGAGCCTTTTTATGCAACCATCAGGCAGCCAAGGTAAAAATCCCCAACCCTCATGCCCACCAATTTGCCGCCCAACTTTGAATTTCCCCAAAGGTTTTTATCCTGCCCTCAAGAATTTCCCCACGAAGTGCTTTGTAAAAAACCGCTTTTTTGGCAGTTGTATCCAGAAGGGTCTCGGCAATTCCAGACCGTGACATCCCAAAATGAATCAGCAGATACCTGGACGCATCATCCGTGGTACGGATGGCACCCTTGTCGCGCTGGGCTTCCACCGCTGTGATCATGGCTCCGAAATCGAATGAATCTTCATGGAATCCCAAATCCCTGAGGGATTTTCCACTCATCAGCCTGTGGTTGGGCCTTTCCAGAAAACCGTTCCGGCGAATGGAATCCTCAATGGGCCCAAGCAAGGCCAACTCCCGGGCATCAACATCATGATTGGCCCGGCCCCTTTGGTCCGCCCGGCATAACCTGAGGAAAACCGAGAAATCAGCCGGATACACGGCGCGGACCAACTGGCGGACCAGGTTGTCGAAAACCGCCTGGCTCTCCTTCGACCGCTTGGCCAACTCCATGGGTTTCATATGGTTGACCACCAGCTTGTTGACCTGCATGCTGGTCCTGTGGGAAAAATCCAGTCCCTGGAAATACCGTCTGGCAATGGCCACACTTTCCACCTCATGGCCATGTGAGGAAATCTTAAGCCCGTCCGGTTCCTGACGGACCTTCGTGGTAGTCAATTTCCCCACATCATGGAATAGCGCCGCCAGCATCAACTTCACGGCATCTTCCCGTTCAAGTTCACGGGCCAGCCCAGCGGCCGCATCCACCACAAGCAGGGTGTGCTCGTAGGCAGATCCCTCGGGATGGTGAACCGGGTTTTGCGGCACCTCCTTCAATGCCGCGATTTCCGGAAAGAGTGCCTGCAGCACGCCCAATTCATCCGCCAGACGAATACCCATGGAGGGCTTTTCGCATCCGGTCAGCAGCTTGACAATTTCTTTGGTTTTGAGAACCGGATCCAGGCGTCCCAAACAACCACGAGCCACCGTTTGCCGAATTGCCGACTCGGCAAACTCATCCAAACCAAACCCCAACTGGCCGGCCAAACGGCAAGCACGCAGGGGAATGGTCTCATTCATCGATTGGCCATCCAAACCTGGAACCAACCTCAGCAGGCCACCCTGGGTATCAGCAATTCCTCCCAAAGGATCCTG
>JAFMJU010000450.1 GCA_017853285.1 Gemmataceae bacterium | reverse complement strand
GTCACCCGGCTTGGTGGTCTGCAGCAGGTCGATCATGGCCTCCGGTGTGGCCACCTTCTTGCCCTTCACCTCCAGCACCACATCGCCCTTCACCACGCCGGCCTTGGCGGCCCCGCTGTCCTTCTCCACCATGCTGATGACAGGCCCCTTGTCCCCAGGCTCCAGGGTCACCCCCAAAAAACCGCTGGAGGTGGACGCGCCCCGCCCACGGCTATTCTTCCCGTCGCGGGTGGCCACGCTCACCACGCCCACAGCAGCCGGCTCGTCCGAGGTGGTTGCCGTGCACACCCAGTCACCCACCTCAGCCTCCGAGCTGTCCACCCATTGGATGGTGGGCAGTCCCTTGGCCGGAATGCGCAGCAGGGCCAGATCGTTCTGGTCTTCAATACCAACCAGCTCGGCGGCGAAAGTGCGCCCGTCGCGCAGCTTGCACACCACATTGTTCTTCAGTTCGCTGGCCTTGGTCAGCACATAGCCATCGGGCGAAACAATCGTCCCCAGGCACACCACCTTGCCTTCCGAAAGCACTGCCACCGTCGCCTTGCTCGCCGCGGCCACCGCGGCCTTGAAGGGAAGCAGGTACTTGCTGCTGTCCTTCAGTGGCACCAGCGTCTGGTCCGCCGGCGTGGCTTTCCCATCCTTGGCCGCCTCGGGCTTTGGCTGGGGTTTGGCCTCGCTCTTTTTCTCGGCGGGTTTCTCCGTCTTTGGCTTCTCGGGCGCGGCCACCTGCGCGGCCACGCCGCCCACCGTCAGCGGAAACACCGCCAGACCCGCCAACCAGCCCCGCCATGCTTTGCGTGACAATCCCATGCCTGCAGCCTCCCGTCAGATTTCACAGTGGGCGGTGCGCCCGGGATCACTCCGGCCGTTTGGCCAGGGTCACCTGCAACTTCACTGTCATGCCGTCCCTAAGGAGCTCCAGCTCCACTTTGTCGCCAACTTTCTTCTTCTTCAGTTGGGCGGGAATGTCGTCGATGACGTTCAGGGTGGCCCCGGCCAGCTTCACCAGGATATCCCCTTTCTTCACGCCGGCCTTTTCGGCGGGCGAATCCTTCACCACCACATCCACATAGATCTTCCCGTCGCGGAATTCAGTCTGCACGCCCAGAAAGGCGTTGCCGCTGCCACCGCCGAACAGGTTGAGGATGGACCGCGTGCCTCCCCACACCTCTGCCTTCACCAGCCGGTCCCAGGTCTCGTCGAAGGTATCCACAGGCACATGGAAATTCATGTTCAGGGTCGGCCCGATCCGGCTGTGGATACCCACCACCCGGCCCTCCAGGTCGAACAGCGGCCCGCCCGAATCACCACCCACCAGCGTGCAGTCGGTGCGCAGCACCTTCTTGTTCCGCTCGTGGATCCGGCCCACCCGCACCACGGGGGTCCGCTCCCGCTGGAACCCGCCCGGATGGCCGATCGAGACCACCCATTGCCCTTTTTTCAACGATTCAGAATCGCCCACTTCCGCCACCGGCAAAGTGCTGGTGTCGATCTTGGTTTCCGTCACCTCGATAAGGCCGCTGTCGATTTCGTTATTGGCCCCCAGCGTCTTGCCGCTGATCGTGCGGCCGTCCTTCAGCATCAGGCGGCATTCCTTGTTCGCCTCTCCCGAGACATGGCCCGCCGTGTAGACATACAGCTTGCCATCCTTGCGGACGAACACCCCGCTCCCAGCGCTCGACCCGATGAAAATCCCCACCGTGCAAGGCTGGCACTTGGCCACCACCGCCTTCACGCGCTCCTGCAGTTCCTTCAGTTGTTCCACGGTTTCAGGTTGCAGGGTGTCCTTGGCCGCCGGAGGCTTGGCCACCTTGGCCGGCTTCGGCTTCGTTTCCTTGGCGGCGTCCCCGGCGGGCTTGTCATCCGCCTTCACCGCGGTGGTGTCGGCACCATCCGCTTGCGCGGCACCAGCCAATCCAATGTTCAGCACTCCTGCCACCAGCAAACCGCCTAGAGCCGAGCGTTGGAACATCGCCGTGGTCTCCCAATTCCCAATGGCTTCCCGATGCGCGCGAACTGGTTCCGGCCCGCCAAGGCAAATCAGTCAAGCATTTAAGGCGGGCTTCCGGTCAGGCAAGGTTGGAAATCATTGCTACCACTAAATATAGACTTTCTGCGAACCCACCGGCAACGACCCACACCCCTTCCGTTAGCACTCCGCTGGCAAAGCATTCGGCCCATCCCACCCGCCAACCAAACCGGCGCAAAGCCCCCATCCTCCGCCTTCGGCCCATCCACATTGCAACCACCTCCCGAATTGGGGTATTCCCAAGATAAGGTGCATGGATTCCCGGCCGGACGATCGGCCCTTGGACAAAAACCAGGGTACCCCGCCGTTAGAACTGTCATTGGAAAGCGTTGTCAGTCATGGACTTAGATGCGGCAACCGCACATCCTGCCACCCCGCCCCCTCACCACGACGGTCAGGGTGCCTCCTCGTGGCAGGTCCCGGCGTACACGGCCACCGAACTAAACCCACGCCGGGCCGATTACGCCGTCTGCGTCTTCGTCCTCAACGAGGGGGACCGCCTCCGCAGCCAGCTGGCCAAAATGCAACCGTTTCAACCCGTTGCCGATGTCGTCCTGGCCGATGGCGGCTCCACCGACGGCGCCACCGCTCCCGACTACCTTCGCTCCATGGGCGTACGCGCCCTCCTCGTCAAAACCGGTCCCGGCAAACTCGGCGCGCAAATGCGCATGGCCTTCGCCTGGTGCCTGCGCCAGGGCTACAAGGGCGTCATCACCATCGATGGCAACGACAAGGACGGCGTCGACGCCATCCCCCGCTTCGTCGCCGCCCTGAAGGATGGGGTCGATTATGTCCAGGGTTCCCGGTTCATCCCGGGTGGCCAGGCCATCAACACGCCCGCCGCCCGCTACTGGGGCATCAAACTGCTGCACGCCCCGCTCCTCAGCATCGCCTCCTGGCAGCGTTACACCGACACCACCAACGGTTTCCGCGCCTACTCCCCCAAACTCCTGTCCGATCCCCGCATGGCCGTATTCCGCGACCTGCTCGCCGGCTACGAGATGCACTACTACCTCGCCTACCGCGCCGCCCGCCTGGGTTACGCCATCCGCGAAATCCCCGTCCTGCGCGCCTACCCGCCCACCGGCAAAACCCCCACCAAGATCCACGGCTTCCGCGCCAACTTCGGCATCCTGCAAACCCTGCTGAAAGTCTGCGTCGGCGGTTTCAACCCGGTCACCCCACCGGGAGGAAAATGATCCATGACCTCCCCATCCGCCAAGGGTCTCGCCGTCTCCAACATCGCCTGGCCGGCGGACACCGAATCCCGTGACGAGGCCCTGCGCATCCTGCTCGATGGCGGCGCCACCGGCGTCGAGGTCGCACCGTCTCTCCTCTTCCCCGATCCCGCCGCCGCCTCCCCGGACGAAATCACCCGCGCCCGCGCGGCGTTTGAGGCCAAGGGCCTACCCGTGGTCGCCATGCAGGCACTGTTGTTCA
>JAFMJU010000449.1 GCA_017853285.1 Gemmataceae bacterium | reverse complement strand
GAAATCGGCATGGCAATCTCCGGCTCGCAGATAGGAATTGGCCCTTGCCACTGTAATCCACCCACTACCCCATGACATTAAAATTCCCAAAGGAAGGTCAGGTCAAATTCACCCGCAGGTTATTGCCAAATCACTGCCAATACCGGATATTTGCTGAAAACAACTCCACGCCTTTTTGGTTGATCCATGCCCATCCAAGTCATCTGCTCCTGCGGCAAGAAACTCAACGCCCCGGACACCCTCGCAGGCAAGCGGGCCAAATGCCCCGGGTGCCAGAACCAGATCCTCATCCCCGAGCCCTTGGAGGTGATCGAGGATGAGTTGGAGTTCATTGAGGAGCTACCCCAAAAACCTGCCCTGACCAAGGCCCCCGCCAAGCCTCCCCAACCAGCCAGCCGCACGGCCCTCGTCCCACCGCGCAAACCAGCCGCGAAAGCTACCCCCAAGCCATCCGACCCGATTCCCCCGGTCACTGCCCCAACGGAACGGTTCGCCTACCTGTCCAAACAAATCGATTCCGCCTTCACCCAGGACCGGATCGACCCCGTTCGCACGCCCCTGGGCTACCGCCTCTCGGTGCTGGCGGTTTCCGTGCTGATGATCCTGCTTCCCCTCATCTACCTGGCGCTGATCGCCGCGGTCGCCTACGGCGTCTGGTACCACGCCGTCAACCACACCACCATCTTCACCTCGGGCACGACCACCTCATCCGCCAACAGAGGCAAGGAAATCGCCGGCCGGTTCATGCTCTACCTGACGCCGATCCTGGCCGGTGGCATCCTGATCCTCTTCATGCTGAAACCCCTGTTTGCCAAAGCCATGCCCCGCCCCGGCAGGCGGTCCCTCAAGCAAGAGGATGAGCCGCTTCTGTTCGATTTCGTCGCCAGGGTCTGCGAAGCGGTCGGCTCCCCAAAACCCAAGCGCATCGACATCGACAACGAGGTCAACGCCTCAGCCAGCTTTCGCAGCGGGTTTCGCAGCTTCCTGGGCAATGACCTGGTCCTCACCATCGGCATGCCACTCGCCGCCGGCCTGAACATGCGCCAGTTCGGCGGCGTGCTCGCCCACGAGTTCGGCCACTTCGCCCAGGGCGCCGGCATGCGCCTCAGCTTTGTCATCCGCTCCATCAACTTCTGGTTCCACCGCGTCGTCAACGAGCGCGACCAATGGGACGACAAACTGAAGGATTGGTCCTCCTCCCTCGACTTGCGCGTGGGCTGGATGCTCTACCTCGCCCGGTTCGGCGTCTGGTTGACCCGCAAGCTGCTCTGGTGCCTGATGATGGCGGGGCATTTCTTCAGCAGCGTGCTGATGCGCCAGATGGAGTTCGACGCCGACCGGCACGAGGCCCGCTTCGCAGGCTCCGACGCCTTCGCCTCCACCGCCCGCCAGTTGCACATCCTCAACATGGCCGAAAACGGCGCCATGTCCGATCTGGGTGATTTCCACCGGGAGGGCCGCCTCGGCGACAACCTCCCCAAACTGATCCTGCTGAACATCGACCAGATGCCCGCCGAGCTGAAAACCAAGGTCGATGTCATCATCAGCGAGTCGAAAACCGGCCTCTTCGACACCCACCCCGCCGACAGCGCCCGCATCCAAAGCGCCAAGCGTGAGAAGACCGAAGGCATCTTCCGCCTCGAACTCCCAGCCGATAACCTGTTCCGCGACTTCGACCAGACCGCCAAGGATGTGACCTGGGACTTCTACCACGAGATCTTCGGCGACGAGCTCAAAAAATCCGACATCCACCCGGTCGAGGGGCTGGTGGAAAGGCAGAAAGCCGACAACCAGACCATGGCCGCGCTCCTGCGGTTCTTCCGCGGCAGTCCCATGTTGTACAAGCCACTGCCCGGTCCGGAGGAGGCGAACAAGCCGGTGGGCGACCCCAAACCCGTGGAAAAGCGCCTGCGCGACGCGAGGGCCCTCGCCCTCGATCACGCCCCAGATTTCTTTGCCGCCAAGGAAAAATACCAGGATGTCGACAACCGCCTTTTCGATACCCGATTGGCGGAACAGCTTCTCGATACCGGTCTCCCCATCGCCCGCACGGATTTCAGGGAGGACCTCTCCACCAAAAAGGCCATGCTGGAGGCTCGTGCCAAATCGGAAGCCCGCGTTGCCAGGCTCCAGGATCGCATCGGCCCCTTCGAGGCGGCCATTGCGGCCCGCCTGTACTCCGGCATCCGTCTGGCCAGGACGCCGGAATTTTCAGCCCAACTCGAGAAGGAGGGGTTCCCGGTGGATTCGATCCCACCCCTCCTCGCCTTGTTCCAACTGTTCAACTCCATGATCCCCCAGATCCAGAACCTGGTGGAAAACAAGGCCGGCCTGGAACGCCTTTCGGGCCTGATGGAGCAGTTCGCGGAGAAAAACCAGAAGATCATCCCGCGTTTCAGGGAGTATGTCGATTCCCTGCGCGACAACCTCGCCGATTTCCGGTCCGCCTTCGATGCCCATCCCTACCCCTTTGATCACGCCGAGGCGGGAATCTCATCGGGTGCCTACCTTTTGAAGCAATTGCCGGAAGGGGAAGACCCGGGGGATGTCCATGCCGCCGCCGAGGCGTTGCTGGAACGGCTGCCCGGCCTCCATGCCCGCGTGCTGGCGCGCCTGTGTCAGATGGCGGAGTGTGTCGAGACAAAACTCGGTCTTCCACCCCTGGAGGATCCTGATTCGGAGCCGGATGGCTCTGATGATTCGGAAGGGGAATGAAATCCAGCGCCCTGAATTCCAAACCCGGCGCCCGACACAATTGGATCAGCAGGAACCGTGTTGCCAGCCGCTAGTCATCCAAATCCTCAAGGACCTTCCACTGGCCCGCCTTGTAGGGTGTGGGCACTTCCTTGAGGCCCTCGTTCAGCATCGCCCAGTCCCGGGCTGAAAAGGTGGACAGCACCTTCTTGATGCGCTTCTTGTCCCGGGTGATGCAATTCACAACCGAGGGTTCGAAGGTGTCCCAATGCCCGTTTTTCGGGTCACCCATGTAACCCGCCACGCTACCCAGACGCATGCCGTCCTGGGGGGGGCCGCCTGTCATTTTTCCAAGGGGTTGCTTGAGTATCTTGATGACCCAGTACTCATCGCCTCCGCCACAATCCAGGTCGGTCATCACCGCCACCAGATTGTTTTCGGCATCCACCACCACTCCGGGATTGGCGCAACCATAAACCATCAACCGGCCCCAGACATACCAGGCCCAGGCGCAGACCCCGAATGAACCCAATCCAACCGCCATGAACCCGGAACCCGATTTACCACCATCCGGTGATGAGAATTTCCAGGCGCTCAGGGCGAGGAAGGCGATGCCTATCGCGATCATCACCAAACTGCCGGTCGGGTAGTTCATGAACGAGAAAAGGTAGTCGACTTTCACATTGCCAGGATTGCTGGCGTGGGTGTCGCCACTCAACTTTCGATCCAAGGCGGTTTGACCGGGGGCATCCGAGACATCCTCGGGTTCCGGATCAAACTCCTCG
>JAFMJU010000448.1 GCA_017853285.1 Gemmataceae bacterium | reverse complement strand
GAACCGGGAACCTGGATGTTGTTGTCACTCGCCTTTTTCATGGCGGGGGCTGTAATTGGATTTCGCGCCGTCCGAAGGCGGCTATTTTTCTTTACCTTCAGCCGTGGATGTTGATGTCGGTCTTGGGCCGAAGGCTCACACGGCTGCTTTCCTGGGTGGTGTTTAAGCGCGCCTCGGCGTGGATGTGCACCACCTCGGCTCCCCGCTCGTCCGAAAGCAGCAGCAGGTGGTAGTTCTCGGAGACATCGCCCCCCTGGCACAGTGTCTTGAAGCCGGACAGGTAAACATTGGCCGGCAGGTCAAACGGCGGGTGGTTGGTGCCGTTGTAGACGCTGCCGGTGATGATCGGACGGTCGGGGTCGCCCCGCTCGAACGACACCACCACCTCGTGCCCCACCCGGGGCCAGAAGGCCGCCCCGTAGCCCTTGCCTGCCCAACCCTGCGCCACGCGCACCCAGCAGGAACTGGCTGAGTTTCTGGGCTGCGCCGGGTCGAACCAGAAGCAGACCTTCACGCGGCCATAGGGGTCGACAAAGGTGTCCATGCCCCGGGGGCCGGTGACCATCGCTGTCTCCACGCCCTGCACCGCGGGCTTGGGCCTGGGCGGCCAGGGCGGCTGCGGTAAAGAGAGTGGTGCCGCCTCGATTATGGCCTCGCGGCGGATGGCGGGTGTCTCGCCCACCCAGTATCTGCCTTCCACTTCCACCAAATGCTCCACCCGCACCGCTAGCCACTCGCCATCCTCGCGCGGGTGCCCGGTCAGGTGGAAGCCGTGCCCTGCTGTGACCTGGTTGCAGTCGCCCCGCGCCGTGGCGCGCACCGACGCGGACGCCATGCCGGCGGCTGCGAGCCTGGCCAGCCGTTCCTGGGCGTCGTCCAGCAGGGAAAGGGATTCTTGGTCGCTGGCTCCCGTGGTGCCGACCGCGTCGAATTGCCGGGCCGCCGAAAGCTCACGGGCCACCCAGGGGCCTTTGGCCGGCACGGTGCGCAATTCGCGTTCCCCGGCACGGACCAGCTCCTGGGACTGCGCGTCGGTCTCCAGGATGCGGCCGTAAAACTGGAAGTGGCTGTCCAGCAGGCGGGCCTTGGTAGGGGTGAGGCTCTGCTCGGTCTCCCAGGAGCGAATACCTGCCTTCTGGGCCGTGCCCCCCTCGTCGCGCAGGTATTCGACCCGCGTGTGGCCGGCATGGGCCAGGGTGGTATTGTCGGTGACGATCAGGGTGTGGGCGAGGTGCTCGCGGGGGTGGTGTTCCTGGGGCGGGCCATCCTTCCGGCCGTGGCGCCAGTGGTGGCTGAACCCTTCCTCGGAACAAAGCCGCAAAAAGAAATCGAGGTCGGTCTCGTTGTATTGCGTGCAGTAGACGCGTATGGGAGGTTTGCCCTGGATGTGGAATTCGGCGCCGCCGACGGGGCCGAGCAACTCCTTGAGAATTTCCACGGCGGTCTTGCGCTGGAAAATGCGCGACCGTTTCACCAGCCCGAGCTGCGCGAGCCGGGGCTTGAGCACCAGCCTGTAGCGGTCGAACACCTCGTCGCTGTCGGATTGGCGGGCCGACCAGACGATGCCGTTGATGCGGCGTGTGGATCCATCCACCAGGGTGACCCTGGCTCCCGCCTCCTGCCCCAGCAGTTTTTCGAAGGGTACCTCGGCTCCCCGTGGTGCCAGAAGGTCCAGGGTGAACTCATAGGTGCCATTCAGCGACTCGTGCCCGGCCAGGCGCACCGGCAGCAGGGTATTCTCCTCAAGGGCTGTGAATACCTGTAGGGGGGAATTTTCCTGAGAGAAGTGGTTCATGCCTTTTTCCATTCATGCCAATTGAGGGCGCTAAAAGAGTGTTTTCCCGCGCCTCAGGGCTGTTTTTTTCGGGTCAGGGTCAATTCAACCTCGCCGGTCAATTTTACCACGGGCGGGTCGCCCGGTATGTATTCGATCACCGCCCCGCCGAAAGGATCGGCCTGTGCCAGCCAGCAGCCCGGCCCCATCGGCTGCAGGGAGGTTTCGGCCCCGCCCAGGCTAAACATGGGCACCCCGTCGCGCAGGAACAGCTTCGCCTCGCCGTAGGCAGGATGCAGGTAGACTCCCTCCATTTGGACCGGGTCGATCTTGTCCATGCGCCCGCGCGCCCGGTCGCCTGCGGCGCGGGCCCGCTGCACCAGCTCCTCCAGGCCGCGCTTTTGCTGCTTCAGCACCAGTCCGTTGTAATCACGCCCGGTGTGGCCCAAAAAAAGGTCCATCAAGTGGTGAGTCAGCGACAGGTTCATCCGGGTCAGGCTGAGGTTGCACAGCACCACGAACCCCAACTTCTTGCCGGGCACCAGGGTGATCTGCGCCCGCATGCCATCCACAGCGCCACCGTGGGCCAGCACCCTCTCGCCCCGGTGATCGTAGACGGTGAAACCGAGGGCGTATCCCATCGCCTGCGAGCTGGGGTTCAGGCCGCGCAACGCCGGTGTGAATTCCTGGGCCACCTGCTGGGTGTGCAGCAAGCGCATCTGCTCTTTCGAAACCAGCCGTTTGCCCTCGGGCGTGGTGCCGTCCCCCAGGTGGAACAGGACCCAGCGCGCCAGGTCGTTCGCGGTGGAGTGGATGCTGCCGGCCGGGTCGGGACTGTTGAAGGGGTAGGGTTCGCAGGGTTCGGGCAGGTCCTCGAAATTCAACCGGTGGGGCTGCGCGCGGGGGATTTGCGGCGGGATCTTTGACGGGTCGGCCCAGGTGGAACGCAGGGCCAATGGTTCGATCAGTCCGCTTCGCACCTCCTCGGCCCAGGGCTTGCCGTCGACCGCCTCCTCCACCAGACCCAGGGCGGTGAACAGGCTGGTCTGGTAGGCGAACTTTTCACCGGGTTTGGATTGGACTGGCAGGTTTTTCAAACGCTCCACCCGGTCGCGCATTGTGCCGCCCCACCGGTACCAGAGCAGGTCGTGGCTGGCCAGGCCGCCGGAATGGCTGGCGGCGTGGCGCAGCGTGACGGATTGGGTCGCCTGCGGATCAGACAATTGAAACCAGGGCAGGTGCCTGGCGATGGGATCGTCCCAGTTTACCTTGCCGGCATCCACCAGTTGGGCCATGCGGGTGGTGGTGAAGGTTTTGGTGATGGAGGCCACGGGGAAGAGCGTGTCCGGCGTGACGGGTTGGTCGCCTCCCTTGGCGGTGGTGCCGAATCCCTTCGCCCAGATCACCTTGCCGTCATGCACCACGGCCACCGCGCAGCCCGGCACCCGCCAGAAACGCATGCCCAGCCGGGTGAGGTTTTCCACCTGCAGTTCCCACGAATCGGGCAAGGCGGGGGCTGTCGCCTCCTGGGCGGTGAGTGGTTGAAAACCCCACAGCAAAAAGGAGGCGAGGACCAGCAAGCGGGTGAGGGTTTCAGGGCGCATGGTCGCCGATCCGCTAAAAATAGAGTGGAAGGCGCGCCGGACAGTCCCAGGCCGGCGCCCAACAAAATCGTACACCAACGCCGGCGGTCGGGCACAGGTGCA
>JAFMJU010000447.1 GCA_017853285.1 Gemmataceae bacterium | reverse complement strand
CTTGGCGCACCCTTAGGTTGGCTGTTTTGCCCAAAGGGGCAGCCAAATTCTCCAAGGCAGTTGGATCCACCAATACACCTGGTTTGGTGCTGGAACTTGCTTGGTGGACTGGAATTTCGATCTGATTCAAGGGAATTGAATTCATAAGTGAATCTTACTAGGTGTTTTTAAAAATGCTTTGGCAATTAATAATTATATTTTGGTATCAATAAATATTTAATGCTGGATAGTTTGTGTGCAAAGACTAAATAACCAGCAAGGATTTTCCAAACCTACAAGCCAGCCCGGTGGATTTCCCTCAATTTTTCCAAAGCGCCTATTTTTTAAGTTGGATTTCAAGTCTTTGTGTCTTTTGCTCCGAAGGTGGAATGTGGAGTTGGCCTCGCTTTTTGGCTGGCCTCCATGCCGAATTGGATGACGGCGATCGATTGGTTTGAAATCGTTCGGGAGGATTTCTGTGGGCGAAGCTGCAGGTAACGCCATTGATTCAACCCGCACCCCCATTCAACCGGGCTTGATCCATTTGGGCTTCCTCACCATTCAGCAGGAGCAGGGGGCCTGGATTGGGGGTTATCTGGTGACCAATGCCTGGGCTCGCCCACTTGAATTCAGGCTAACCAGTGCCGTCCAGCCCAGCCGGGTGCAGCAAATCCTTTACGGTCCCACCTTGGAGCCGCACCTGGTTGCTGACCTGATCGGGAAAACACTTTTGGACAAAACGGCCGTGACGGCCCAAGTGATAGTTTGCGATCACCCACACGCCACCCTGTTGGCGGGCAAAGTGGATTCCGCACTGACACTAATCCATTCGGGACAGATTCCGGAGGGTTTTAAACCGTTGCCAAACGGGCCGGATTGGGCAGCAGGTCTTTGTGTCCAGTCGGGTGACAGCGAGGGGGGAGAAACCGCCTCCCATGTTCTGGGCTGCATCCCTGTGGCCGTCGACTTGGCGGAGCCGTTTCAAAGGCTTAAGGAAGCCATGCAAGAAGCACGCCGCCTGGGGGGAGCGTTGCCCCGGGCCGCTGGCTGAGAACAAATTGAAATGGATAAAATCGGGCTAAAACCCTTTTAGCCTGCCCGCCGCATGAACCGTTCCCGCAAGGTGGTCACTTGCTGGCGGCGCGAAATTTCTGGCCCGGCGGGGTCGAAGTCAAGCCGTTCATTGAGCACTTTACAAAGCAGGTTGTGGACCGCGGTCCTGGTTTCCTGATCCTTTCTTTCCAGTCCGTCCAACAACGTTGGAAGAATTGAGGGGCCCATGGCCGCCAGTTGCGAGGCGACCTTGTGGCCGTCGGGCCCCTTCAATTGGTCGACCATGCTGCTGGGGCCGGCCATGGGTGAGTGATGCGTGGTAGCAGGGGTATTGCCCTGATCCAGCTTGCCCAAACCGCCGGTCACCATGCGGGCAGCCTCGTCACCGGCGCGAGCCAGGCCGAATGGGTCGTCGGTGAAGCTGTTGCCAAGGTAGCCGTCGATGGCGATAGGATCCCGCACCAGCTCCTGCGGGGTGCCGTGGGTGAGCACATTTCCTTTTTTGATCAGATAACTACGGTCGGTGATGGTTAAAATTTCGCGCACCCGGTGATCGGTCACAAGGACTCCGATTCCGTGGTTTTTTAGGTCCCGCACGATCATCTGGATATCCTCGATGGTCTGCGGGTCAATGCCTGTAAACGGTTCATCCAGGAGGATCAGCAGCGGGTCGCAAACCAGGCACCGGGCGATTTCCAGCCGCCGTTTCTCGCCTCCGGATAGTCTGGCCGCATTGTTTTTCCGCAGGTGGAGAAGGCTGAATTTGTCCAAAACCCTGTCACAATGGTCAATCCGCTCGCTTCGGGTGAGTTTTCTGCCCGAACTGCGGTGGAAAGGTTGGGCTTCCAAAATGGCATGGATGTTCTGTTCCACCGTCAATTTGCGGAAGACACTGGTTTCCTGCGCGAGGTAGCCCATGCCCAATCGGGCCCGGCGGTACATCGGAAGTTGGGTGACATCCTTGCCATCGAAAATGACTTTCCCGCCATTGGGGGTGACCTGGCCTGTGGTCATGCGAAAACTGGTGGTTTTGCCGGCCCCGTTGGGGCCCAAAAGGCCGACAACTTCGCCCACATCCACCTGGAAGCTCACACCGTCGACCACCTTGCGGCGACCGTAGTATTTCACAAGACCTTTGACTTCCAGGATGGCCATGCAAAATCTCCCTTCGCACCGTCCCGGGTGGACGGTCGCGACTGATAAGTCAAATCTTCTAACTTTTCGTTTCTGAATGGCACAAGGTGAACACCCCTTTCTCAACCAAAACCCTTGGCCAATTGAAGGGTCTGAAAATCCGGGTGGACTTTGTGCGGTCAGGGTTCGTTAAACTGCTGTTCTTAAGCCTTGTTTTGCGGATATAGCGCTTGGCGGTTTTGGAGGATTTGATGCAGCTGCTGATATCGTCTGACCGGATTAGCCAGCGGTTGGATGAAATGGCCAAGGAACTGGGCGCCCATTTGCCTGGCGACCGGGAATTGTTGGTTTTGGTGGTCATGGATGGGGCCTTGATGCTTGCGGCGGACTTGGTGCGGCGGATCCACCATCCGGTTCAATTGGCTTTTATCAAGGCGACCAGCTACCGACATGGAACGGCTTCCGGAAAACTGGAGCTGGGCGAATTTCCCGATGTTGAAAACCGGGATGTGTTGCTTTTGGATGACATTCTTGATTCAGGCCAAACTCTCGCGGCCATTCATGCCGAGTTGGCCAAAAGGCGCCCACTTACCTTGAAAACCGCGGTCCTCCTGCGCAAGGACTTGGGAAAACCGACTTTCCGAGCCGACTATGTGGGTTTTTCGGTTCCGGACCGCTTTGTTGTGGGTTACGGCATGGATTGGGCCGGCCATTTGAGGCATCTTCCAGGTATCCACGCGCTTGAATCAAAGGACTTGGCCATGTCCCCTTCCGGCCTTGCTGCAGCCCTTGCCCTGGAGGGACGGTGATGAGCCCTCCTTGCTGGCTGCTTCCCCATGCGGACCCAGTGGGGCCTTGGTTGCGGGCCAGGAGCCTGGTGGCCCATTTGCCGGGGAACCGATTGCCTCTTCTGATTTTCAGGGCCGAACCATCCCCCGCGGTTCGAGGTGAACTGGGTGATCTTGGGATCAGTTATTTATCGCTTGGGAAAAAAGGCCTGAACGCGTTGGCCGCCGCGTGGAAATTACGCGCCCTGCTTCGGGCCTATCGGGCTCCCCGGGTGCATGTTTGGGATTTGGCGGATTTGCCAATCGCGGTTGTGGCTGTTCCATCGGATACCCGGGTTTGCTGCGAGATTGCCGAAGGCCAAGTCCCGCCCCGGTTTTTTTATTGGTGGAAAAAAGGCCTGGATCGCGTCCATCGATGGTACCGCCGTGGCGTGGTGCCATGGTTGGACCACCAAAAAGCCCTCGAGGTTTCTGCCTGGGCCGGGGAGCCATCCACGGACCGCCCGAAACAAACTGATGGGGCCTCCGAGGCGCATGTCTTGCTGGT
>JAFMJU010000446.1 GCA_017853285.1 Gemmataceae bacterium | reverse complement strand
GGGAACCCATGTTCCTGCTGCTGCTGGCCTGCGGTGGCATCTACCTCCTGCTTGGGGATGTCGGCGAAGCCCTGATGCTGCTCGGCTTCGTCTTCGTGGTGCTGGGCATCACGCTCTACCAGGAACGGAAAACCGAACGGGCCCTCGAGGCGCTGCGCGACCTGAGCAGCCCGCGAGCGCTGGTGGTGCGCGATGGGCAGCGCAAGCGCGTCGCCGGGCGCGATGTGGTGCCGGGCGACATCCTCGTGATCAGCGAGGGGGACCGCGTGCCGGCCGACTCGGTGGTGCTGGAATCAGGCAGCCTGGCGGTGGACGAATCGCTGCTCACCGGTGAATCGGTGCCGGTGCGAAAAACTGTCTGGGACGGCGCGCGGGCGATCACCCGTCCCGGTGGCGAGGATCTCCCCTTCCTCTTCTCGGGCACTTTGGTGGTGCAGGGCCAGGGTTTGGCCCGGGTGCTCAGCACCGGCCTTAAAACCGAGATGGGCAACATCGGCAAGGCGCTGGAAGGGGTGACGGTGGAGCAGACCCACCTCCAGCGCGAGATCGGCGCGCTGGTGCGCCGGGTGGCGCTGATGGGTGCCGGCCTCTGCGCCGTGGCGGTGGTGTTGTACGGGTTGACACGGGGTGACTGGCTGCAGGGCGTGCTGGCGGGCATCACCCTGGCCATGGCGATGTTGCCCGAGGAATTCCCGGTGGTGCTGACCATTTTTCTGGCGCTGGGAGCGTGGCGGCTGTCGCGCATGCAAGTCCTGGCCCGGCGTGTGCCGGTCATCGAGACGCTGGGCTCGGCTACCGTGTTGTGCGTGGACAAGACCGGCACGCTGACAGAAAACCGCATGGCCATCCGCAAGCTGGTGGTCGGGGAGAATGTGCTGGAGCTGCCCAGGCAGGGCGTGCCCGAGCTTCCGGAAGAAGTCCACGAGATTGTGGAGTTCGGCATCCTGGCCAGCCAGCGCGACCCGTTCGACCCCATGGAAAAGGCGTTCCACGACCTGGGAAACGGCAGCCTTGCGGACACCGAGCACCTGCACGCCGACTGGAAACTGGCGCGGGAGTACCCGCTGTCTCCCAGCCTGCTGGCCATGTCCCATGTGTGGAAATCACCCAACGGCGACGATTTCGCGCTGGCGGCCAAGGGAGCGCCCGAGGCCGTGGCCGACCTCTGCCACCTGGATGACGAAACCATCCGCGGGCTCAACCTCCAGGTGAGCCGCATGGCGGAGGAAGGGCTGCGGGTGCTGGGGGTGGCCAAGGGAATTCACCGCCAGGAAAGGCTGCCCGGCGAACAGCATGATTTCACTTTCGAATTCCTCGGGCTGGTGGGTTTGGAAGATCCGTTGCGCGAAAGCGTGCCCTCGGCCGTGGCGGAATGCCACAGCGCCGGCATGCGCGTGGTGATGATCACCGGCGACCACCCCTCCACCGCCCGCAGCATCGCGCGGCAGGCGGGGATCGCCCCCTTGGACCTTGTGGTCACCGGCACCGAAATGGAACGGATTCCGGAGGCAGAACTGCTTCAGAAGGCAAGGCAAGCCTCCGTTTTCGCGCGCATGGTTCCCGAACACAAGCTACGGCTGGTGAAAGCCCTGAAGGCCAACGGCGAGGTGGTGGCCATGACCGGCGACGGGGTGAACGACGCCCCGGCGCTGAAGTCGGCGCACATCGGCATCGCCATGGGTGGCAGGGGCACCGATGTGGCGCGCGAGGCCTCATCGCTGGTGCTGCTCGACGATGACTTCGCCTCCATCGTGCGCTCGGTGCGGATGGGCCGCCGCATCTACGACCATCTCCGCAAGGCGATGACCTACATCATCGCGGTGCATGTGCCCATCGCCGGCATGTCGCTGATCCCGGTGCTGCTGTCCGGGGCGCCCCTGGCGCTGTCGCCGGTGCACATCTTGTTTCTCGAGCTGGTGATCGACCCGGCCTGCTCCATCGTCTTCGAGGCCGAACCGGAAAACCCCGACCTGATGCGCCGTCCCCCGCGCTCCCCTGCGGCACCCCTGTTCGGGGCGGGCATGCTGCTATTGGGCCTGGCCCAGGGACTGAGCGTGCTGACGGGTGTGCTGGTGGTCTACTTGCTGGGATGGCTGGGCGGCTTGTCGGCGGGCGAAACCACCGCGCTCAGCTTCGTGACACTCACCCTGTCGAACCTGGGCCTGATCTTCGTGAACCGGTCCTGGACCCGCTCGATGTTCTCCACGCTGCGGGTGCCAAACCCGGCCCTGTGGGCGGTGTGCGGCGCCACCCTGTTCTTCCTCGCCTTGGTGCTGTTCACCCCAGGCCTTCGAGGTCTCTTCCACTTCACCCCCACGGCCCCGGCCCGGTACCTCGTCTGCGTGGCGGCCAGCATCCTCAGCCTGGCCTGGTTCGAGGGGCTGAAACGGGTCTGGCGCTGGAAAAAGCCCAGCTAAGACCAAAGGGCCTCACCTGTCGGGAGCCGGGGCCTTGGCCACCATCTCAAGCGCCTTCTCGATGAGAATCTCCCCGGTCATCTCGCCCAGCGAGACGCGGGAAACATAGTCGTACCGCGGGAAACTGTTGTAATCGACCTTGGTGAGGATGTAGCCGAAGGCCTCATTGGTTAGGCCGAACACCAGATTGTGTTTGCCGCGCATTTTCCGTTTCAGGTAGAAGCCGATGTTGGGCAGCGCCTCCCCCGGGGAGGTGATGATCTGCGTGTCGCCCAGGTTGACCAGGTTGATGGTGGCGTTGATCGACTGGTCTGGGTTTTTTCGGTACTTCAGCGGCGACTGGGTCACCACCGCCCACAGTTGCGGCGACTGCACCGGAAAGCGCACCGACTGCGCGTTGACATGCACGGCGGGCTCCTTGGCGGGCTTGGCCGGGCCGATCAGGCGCAGCGCCTCGCTGGCCATGAGGTTGCCAATGCGCAGGCACTCTTCCCAGGTCCGCAGGTCGTTCCAGTAGGCGCGTTGGGGATCCTTGGGATCGTTCAGATTGCGATTGTCGGCGGTGATCATGCCGCCCTGGGCGCCATTCATGAAGACCGCAACCCCTCCGGCCTCCTTCTCAATCCGCTCGCACATCGGGCCGATGGCATCAGGGCTGCAGATGCCCACTCCACTTCCAAGCACCTCGGGGTGGATGGCGTAGTTCACCAGCGTGGCGATCGGTTTGCCATCGGCGGGCCGCACCGCCTGGATCACGCCCATCCGGCGGTCGTACAGGTCCGGCGCGTAGTAGTTGTAGGCGATACGCCCCTGGGCCTCGCCCTGGGCGGTTTTCAGCCAGGCGGGTTCCATGGCATCCAAGGCCGAGTTGATCGCCTCCGCGGCCTTTTCCACCACAAGGTCCAAATACGGCAGATGGGCGGTATGCCCGCCCTTGCCATCGGGGAAGGCGTAAGCGTCGGGCGCGCTGTGGGTATGCGATGCGCCGATCAGGATATGGTCCGCCGGGATGCGGGGCACTTTCGCCCGCACCCGGTCCCCCAGTGCCGAGGGAAAACCCAGCAGGTCCACCCCCACCAGCGCCAGC
>JAFMJU010000021.1 GCA_017853285.1 Gemmataceae bacterium | reverse complement strand
GAGTCCGATAGGTTTGGCCGAAAAATTTGCACCTGTCGGTGGCAAGGCGCCCGAAGGTGGTGTGATTGCCGCAAACCCCGGGGCAGCGGGGCAAGCGGCTGGCACCTGGTTTGATTCCCGCCAACTCCCTGAAAAATCAGCCTGGCTGATTGATTGTTCCCTGAGCATGGGGATCCATTCGCACTTTTCAAAAGCCCAACAGCAATTGCTGGTTTCCCTGGACCAACTGAGCCCTCTCTCCAAGGCGAGGGTCTGGGCGTTCGCAAAGTACCCCAGGGAAATTGCAGGAACGGGAGATTGGTCTGTTTGGACGCCAGCTAGGCGGCAGGTTGCGTCTTTGGATTTGGACAATACTGTCCCTGGTGGAAACACCGAATTGGCAACCGCACTGCGGGTGGTCATTGCAACCAATCCCGATCTGATCCAAATATTGACAGACGAGGACCAATTGTCCGAGAAGGATCTGCTTTCTTTGCGCCGATTCCAGAGCCGGCAGGCGAAAGCCATGCCCAGAATCCGGGTTGTTGTTATGACCAGGCCCGGCGCTGAAACGCCACTGCAGTTATTCTGCAGGCAGGCGGGCTGTTCTTACCAGGTTGTTCCCGCCTCGGGTGATCTCAGGTAGTTATTTGCGGCAATTACCTGGGTCCTGAAGCCAGCCGTTTCCCTCTTGCCGAAGTATGACCTCCATGGCATCGATCCATGCGGGGTGGTCGTTCAGGCAAGGAACCAGATGTAGCTTTTCCCCACCTGCGTGTTCAAACTCCTCCCGGAATTCCCTGCCGATTTCATCTATGGTCTCCAGGCAATCACTCGTGAAGCCGGGAGCCACCACCAGCACCTTTGTCTTTCCTTTTTTTGCCAATTCCTCCAGATGTTCATTGGTGTATGGCTTCAGCCAAACCTCCCGGCCAAATATCGATTGAAAGGTTTGGCTCCAATATTCTCGGGGCCAGCCTGCTGCCTTGACCAGGGCGCTGGTGGTTTGCTTGACATCTCTTGCGTAGAGATCACCCAGCTTGCAGTAGCGTTTGGGAATCCCGTGGAAACTGATGACAATATGGTCTGGTTTCCAGTCTATTTTTCCCATTTCCTCACCGATTCGGGTGAGGATTGCCCGGATGTACGCGGGGTGTGTCGGGTGGGGGGGGACAACACGAATAGCGGGAATAGCGCGCAATTCGGAATCGAGAAGGGTTCGGAACAGGGCGTCCGTTGCGGCCGCGGTGGTGGTGGCTGAGTACTGGGGGTACATAGGCATAACCAAAAGCTGTTCGAAACCTTGTCCGATCAATTCGCGGGTGACAGAGTCAACCGAAGGGTTGCCATAAGTCATGCAAAACCTGACCGGGTTTGCCGAAAATCTTTCCCCAAGGCGTTCGGCTTGTTGACGCGTGAAATGCAAAAGGGGGGATCCGGTTTTGTCGTTCCAAACTTCCCGGTATTTGGCTGCGGAGCTTTTGGGACGGAAAAAAAGAATGATTTGAAGTATTGGCCACCACAAGGCTCGTGGAAGGTCTACCACGCGTTTGTCAGAAAGAAATTGCCGCAAATATCTCCGCAGGGAGGGACTGTCCGGCGCGTCTGGTGTGCCCAGTTGGATGAGGAGAATGGCGGTTTTTGGTTCCGGGCGTTCCAGATGGCGCATGTGATTTTCTTCCTTCCGAGGTTATCTGTAGGAAAGGCATTGGGCCCAAGAATTGATGAATTGAAAAACAAAAAGGCCCCCCGATGCCGGGGGGCCTTTTTGTTCGTGAACCAATAAATCTGATTCAGGAACCCTTGCAGCGGGGGCCACGCATGGGGTCCTGCTTCTTAGTAAGTTGGGCACCTTGCCCTTTAAGAACTCCAGCACGCTCCATATTGATGTTGATATATTCGCTCCATTGGGAAGGAACGCTGCTTTCGCTGTAAATCGCTTCCACAGGGCAGGCGGGCACGCACGCACCGCAGTCGATGCAATCATTGGGATCGATGACCAGCATGTCACCATCCTGATAAAAGCACTCGACCGGGCACTCGGTGACGCAGTCAGTGTACTTGCAATCACGACACGGTTCAGTCACCACATGCGGCATGGTTTACCCTCATGCAAACAAGCCAAAAAAGCACCAAAGCGTTTCATTAGCCTTGGAGCAAAACGCTTCACCGTCCGAATTTCAATCGGATTGGTCGCGCTTGCGTCAATAAAAGATTATCCGTGCTTTTCCAAATTGTCCACAACCGGGAATTCATCCTTGCGGACGGAGCGGATCAGCATGTCTGGACCAATTCGTTCGATTTCCGGCTGCATGTCACCCCATTGGGTCCAGGGACCTGGGGAACCCAGTCCATCCAATGGGCCCCGGGCATTTACTCCTCCGATCACAGTCGGGGAAACAAATACCCTGAATTCATCAATGAGATTTTGGTCAAAAAGGGCACCAACCAGTTCAGGACCGGCCTCCACCATGAGATTGGTCCAGCCCCTTTTGCACAGATGATTCATCAATGAATTGAAAAAAGGAGCGGGTTCACTGGGGAAAATCAGGATTTCTGCACCCGTATTTTCCAGATTCCGACGCCATTCGCCATCAGATTGGATAGAAGTCGCCACCAACAAGGGAATTTCCTTGGCGGTTTTTGCCAGTTGGCTGTTGGGTGAAATCCGGCCACGGCGGTCCAGGACTACCCTGGCAGGAATCCTTGGCCCCGCAGGTCTGGCGGTCAGAAGCGGGTCATCCTGTAGGACTGTTCCGCTACCTGTGAGGATTGCGTCCGACATGGCCCGCCATTGATGGACCAGTTTTCTCGATTCTGGGCAGCTGATCCATTGGGATGCGCCGGTCCTGCTGGCGATTTTTCCATCGAGGCTCATGGCCCATTTGGCTATCAGCCACGGGCGGCCGGAACAAATCCGCCGGAGGTATGGCATGAGGATGGTGGTTGCCTCGTTTTGGCAGCAACCAACCCAGGTTTCTATACCGTGGGCATGCAGGTTTAGGAAACCTTTGCCACGCACCTCGGGAAATGGGTCCGGTTTGGCGGCAACCACACGCCGAACCCCCGCGTTAACCAAAGCCTCGGTGCATGGCCCGGTTTTTCCGTGGTGGCAACAAGGTTCCAGCGAAACATAGGCGGTGGCACCTTTTGCATTGGTGCCTGCGGAAATGATTGCATTTATTTCAGCATGGGGCCCTCCAAACCGGTCGTGCCACCCTTCACCCACCAAAACCCCGTTTCGAACCAGGACACACCCAACCATGGGGTTGGGTTCCACCCTTCCTTGACCGTTTTTGGCCAGTTGAATGGCCCGCCGCATCCAATTTTCATCTTCCAGCCGAAGGTTGTCTGGGCAGCCGGATTTCCAATCAGAAGAGACGGGGAAGGAACTCATGGTGGTTTGCCTCCCTAGGTTTTGCGCCTGATTTTCCGGAATTTGGTAACTTGAAAGCCTTGACTTGAGTTTATGGCAACAGCGTTGATTCAGCTTTTGCTTGAAAGAAAAGGATGGCGGGAAATGGCCGGCGGCGGAGACCCTTGTGTAGCCATAGTTGGAGCCACCGGGGCTGTAGGGGAGTTGATTCGGCAAGTCCTTGTGGAACAACAATTTCCAATGCGCGAATTGCGTTTGCTCGCCTCCCCGAGAAGCGCGGGAAAAGAAGTGCGCTTCGGGGGTGAGGTGCTCAAGGTTTTACCCTTGGACGCCAAACATTTCGAGGGTGTCGATTTGGTGCTTTCCAGCACCCCGTCTTCCATTTCCAAGGAATGGAGTCCCATTGCGGCCAAGGCCGGGGCAATTGTGGTGGACAATTCCAGCGCCTGGAGAATGGACCCCGAGGTGCCGCTAGTGGTTCCGGAAGTGAATCCGGGGGCCCTGGCCAATATTCCCAAGGGAATTGTGGCCAATCCCAACTGTTCCACCATCCAAATGGTGGTTGCTTTGAAACCGCTTCATGACCTTGCGGCAATCAAACGGATCGTGGTGAGCACCTACCAGGCCAGTTCCGGAAAAGGGGCCAAGGGATTGGATGACCTGGATTCCCAAATGATGGCGATCGGCCGTGAGGAAACAATCCCGCCGGCCAAGTCACATATTGATCGGTTGGCAGGGAATGTTCTGGCCCACGACTGGACCGCCAGTGATGAGGGATACTCCGAGGAGGAATGGAAAATGGTCAAGGAAACCAGGAAAATCCTGGGTGACCAATCCATTCTGGTTAGTCCCACAACGGTGCGCGTTCCGGTCAGGGTGGGGCATTCCGAATCAGTCCATGTGGAATTCCACAGGCCGTTGGAAGTGGAGGAGGCCAAAAGGGCGCTTTCCAAGGCTCCTGGTGTGATTCTCGTCGATGACCAGGGAAAACAGATTGCGCCAACCCCGCTTCAATGCGCCGGGAAGGACGAGGTTTTTGTAGGAAGGGTTCGGCGTGATCTGGGAGTGCCCAACGGCTTGAACATGTGGGTGGTGGCGGACAATCTTCGCAAGGGTGCCGCCACCAATGCGGTTCAAATTGCACAGGTCCTGGTCCGAAACGGCCTGTTGAAAAATTGCCGCCGTGGATAAAGGCGGAAGGGGATTGCGACTGCTGCTGGCCTATGACGGGACCGATTTTGCCGGTTGGCAAATTCAGCCTGGGAAAAGGACCGTGCAAGGGGAGTTGCAGGCATCCCTGGAGGCCCTTGGGGATCCCGGGGTTTTGTGTCTGGCCAGCGGGCGAACCGACGCGGGTGTCCATGCTCATGGGCAGGTGGTCGGGTTGAGGACCAGTCTTGATCTTTCGCTGTTCCGCCTGAAAAGGGCCATCCAGGCGAGGTTGCCGGAGGATATTGTTGTCCGATCTGTGGCTGAGGCTCCCCCGGATTTTGATCCAACCCGGCAGGCAATCGCAAAAATGTACCGGTACACAATACGCCATGGAGGCGAACCGGATGTGTTTGCCCGGAAATATGCCCTGCATCATCCCGCTTCCCTAAATGTTGCCGCCATGGCCAAAGGGGCCGGGTACTTGCTGGGCACGCAGGATTTCCGTGCTTTCGAGACCAGATGGCCCAACCGGGCGACCAGTGTGCGAACCATCTTCCGGGCATCGGTGGAAGAGCAAGATGGATGGATAAGGATCGAGGTGGAATCCAGCGGTTTCCTTTACAACATGGTGCGATCCATCGTGGGCACCTTGCTGACGATTGGAAGGGGCAAGGCGCCCCCGGAGGAAGTATTGAGGGTAATCAAGTCAGGCAAAAGATCCGAAGCGGGAGTGACGGTGGGGCCTCATGGGTTGTGCCTGATGCGAGTCTCCTACCCCCCACCGTTGGATGAATGGCCGTAGTCCTTTGTGGAACCAGCACCGTGCGATTTGAATATCCCCCTGTCCGAAACATTCAACCTGTGAATGGTCCCGTGCGGGCGGTCTGTCCGGTACCGGGCAGCAAGAGCGTGAGCAACCGCGCATTGGTGCTGGCCGCGTTGGGGGCACCAAACGGGCCCTGCGAACTGACCGGCCTTCTCCACAGCGAGGACACCGAGGTGATGGTGGATTCGTTGCGCCGGCTAGGGTGGACCCTTGACGCGGATTGGCAAGGCTGCCGGGCCAGGGTTTCCCTTGGGCCGGGGAAGTCCCAATCCGGTGGCATCGTTCCGAAGGAAATTGCCGATTTATTTGTTGCAAATTCCGGAACCACAATGCGTTTCCTGGCGGCTTTATGCTCCCTTGGTCGGGGGCGCTACCGCTTGGATGGGGTGGAAAGAATGCGGGAACGCCCTTTGGGCGATTTGGTGACCGCGCTTCGGATGGCGGGTGCCGAAGTCCTTTGTGAGGGGAAACCGAATTGTCCCCCGGTATTGATCCGGTCCGAAGGTTGGAAAACGGATCTGATTCGAGTTGGCGGGGAAATTTCCAGCCAATTCCTGTCCGGCCTCCTTTTGGCGGCCCCATTTGCCGGGCACCCGGTTGTGGTTGAAACCACGGGGAAGCTGGTCTCAGAACCCTATGTGGAAATGACGGTTCGCATGGTGAGGGATTGGGGAGGCAATGTATTGACCGATTCTGGGGGCAGGTTCATTTTCCCCAGGCAAAATCGCTGCCAAAGGCGGGAATATGCGATAGAGCCAGATGCGTCGGCGGCTACCTATTTTTGGGCCATGGCGGCGATAACGGGCGGGGAAATCTTTGTGCCCGGCCTTGCTGGGGGAAGTCTTCAAGGCGATGTGGCTTTTGTGGACTGTCTTGAAAAGATGGGCTGCAAGGTAACCAGGGAAAAACAAGGGATAGGCGTTCAGGGTGGGGCCTTGCGGGGAATCGAGGTGGACATGAACGCCATTTCCGACACGGTGATGACTTTGGCGTCCGTCGCCCTGTTTGCCACTGGGCCGACGATTATAAAACGGGTGGGGCATATCCGGCATAAGGAAACCGATCGGATTCGGGCGGTTGCCACGGAATTGGGGCGCCTTGGGGTTCGGGTGGATGAATCCCCCGACGGGTTGGTCATTCATCCTGGCCCGATGAATGGGGCCCGGGTGATGACCTACAAGGATCACCGCATGGCCATGAGCCTGGCCCTGATTGGATTGAGGGTTCCGGGAGTGGAGGTTGACGATCCGGGGTGCGTTGCCAAAACCTACCCTGGATTTTGGCAGGATTTTGACAATGCCGTGGCGAAGGCGGCTCATTGAGGGGAGTGGGCGCCATGAATGCTCGGTTAGTTTCCCAAGGGATGAACCTCGACCTCGAAATCAAACCAGGGGCAGCCCAACTTTTGCTACCCGCCCGTGGGGAAATGTCAGGGGCCTCCAATCCCGCTTTGGCGCTGGAAAAACCAGACCGATATCCCAGGCTCGAGCAATGTGTTACTCCTGATGACCGGGTGGTGATTTGTGGAGATCTTTCCTCCCTCAGTTTCCCCGGAAGCATCAGTGCGGTGGTTGATCGTCTGAAAATGGGAATGGTTTCGGTTGGGAACATAACCCTGCTGATTGGAGATGGAGTCGACGCCGGAAGGGAGGAACTTCTCAAGGATCAGGGTTTGGGATTAAGAATAGTTCGCCATGATCCCGCGAATGCCTCGGATTCCTGTTATCTGGCAACATTGCGGAACGGCAAGAGGGCGTACCTCAACAGGGCCCTCCTGGAATCGGATTACCAGGTTTTCATAGGCTCTCCTTGCCGGGGAACAGGCGGAGCATTGGTGGGCCCGGAGGTGCCCATTTTGGCCGGATTGATGATGCCCCAGGCTTCAGGGGAACCATTTGATAGCGATGAGTTGCAGGAAGTGGGCACCTTGTTGGGAAATCCCTACTTTTTGGTCATGGTGGATTCAGGGGGGGAAGGCGCAGGGGGATGCTCCTGGTGGGCTGGAGGTTGGGAATCAGCAGGAGACGCCAGGCGGGCGCACCGTTCAACCTGGCGTGCTCGGGCGCAAGCCGAGGCGGAGGTGGTGGTGGTGGGAACCGGTTTGTCCGGTGGATCCACATTTCCCGAATGGTGCCGGATAGTGAAAAAAGCTTGGCGACTCGTGACTGAACAGGGGAAGTTAATTCTGGTGGCTGGTGAGGCGAAGCCTGACCTCTCCATGTGGTCCCCATATTTCGAAAGGGCCGGTGAACCTGGCGAACTCCTCGAAAAAATTCGGGGCATCCCGAAGGAAATGCGCTGTCTCGGTTGGTGGGCTCGGGCTGCGGAAAAGGCCCAAATTCATGTTTTGAGCGGGTTGGGCGAACAGGAGGTGACAGCCATGTTTGCCCAGTCAATTGCTACCGATCAAATCCGTTCAATTGTTTCCGCCGCGGAATCAGTTGCTTTTATTGGTGATTTCTCCAAGGCGATTGTCGGCGCTCCGATTGTTTGAATTTTGACCAAAGGCGTTGGGCGGGTGCAAAATGGAATCTTTGGATTTGCTGAACCGAATGGAAACAGGTGCCTTGGCCTTGGATGAGTCCAACCGTGGCAAGGTGGAGGTTTTCGGGCCGGAAGCGGCCATGTTCCTCCACAATCTGAGCACCACCGATGTGTCTGGCATGCCGATAGGCGCTGGTTCAGAGGCATTTTTCTGCAATGCACGGGCCCGCTCGGTTGCCTGGGGAAATATCTACCATGTTGTCCTCAGCCAGGGACGCGATGCCTACTGGATCGATTTGCCTCCAGGTGAAGCCCCGACCCTGATGGCCCACCTCGACCGGCACTTGATCAGCGAACAGGCTGAATTTGCTGACAGAACCAGTGGATTTGGTCAATTTCACCTGGCTGGCGCATCCGCCAAGGGTGTCCTGGAGGTGGTGATCGGCGACCCGGTTCCCCCTTTGGAAAACTGGCAGCACATGGAGAGATCTTTGGGCGGCAGGGTGGTTGCCCATGTCCGTCGCCGGGATTTTTTTGGTTACGAGGGATACGACCTGGTATTCCAGGCAAAACATGACCAAGCCGTGCGTGAAATGTTGGTCACCCAAGGCGTGGAATGGGTTTCGCGGGCCCAAATGGAGTGGGTTCGTATTTGGGCGGGATCACCTGAATGGGGTAGGGAAATAGGTGCGGAAACATTCGTTTCCGAGCTGGGCCGCAACCGTTTTGCCGTGGCGGCCACGAAGGGATGCTATTTGGGTCAGGAACCGATCGTGATGGCGCGTGACAGGGGCCAAATCACCAAACGCCTTTGCAAGTTATCCCTGTCGGACCTTCCCGTGGAGTTGCCAACTGGCTTGAAGAAGCTGGACAAGGATGCCGGTTCCATCACCTCGGTGGCGGAGCATCCAAGGGAAGGCTGTATGGGATTGGGATTTGTCCGGAGGGCTTTTTGGACCCAGGGAGAAACGCTATCTGCCGGTCCGGTGGATGTGACCTGTTTGGGTCCGGCAACACCCGAATAGCTTTCATTCTTTTTGGGGATCGGGCTGGGAGGGCTTCTTGCCGCCTCTGGGGTGGAAATTCTTGTGGAGCGCTTTCAGGCGCTCCCTGTCAACATGCGTGTACTTTTGGGTCGTGGCGATTGCCGCGTGTCCGAGCATTTCCTGCACGCTACGCAGTTCGGCGCCCCCAGCCAGCAAGTGGGTCGCGAAACTGTGCCGCAGTGTGTGTGGGCTCACCTTGGCATGTAAGCCCAATCGCCGCGCATGGCGCTTGACGATTCTCCACAGGGTGATTCGATCCATCGGCTGGCCAGCCCGGCTGAGGAAGACATTGCTGGGACCGTCCGGTTTGGCCATTTTGGGGCGCATTTCGCCCAAGTACCGCTTGAGGGCCTCAATTGCGTGGCTGCCCAGGGGCACGATGCGTTGCTTGGAACCCTTTCCTAAGCATTTGCAAAACCCCTCCGCCAGTTGGATGTCTTCCAGCTTCAGGCCAACCGTTTCTGAAGCCCTGCAACCGGTCGCGTAAAGGGTTTCCAGAAGCGCCTTGTCCCTTAGCCAGTAGCGTTCAACCTCCTGGGGAGAATCCAGGAGCCGGTTGACCATGTCCAGGCTGAGTACTTGCGGGATCCTTTGCCAAAGGGACGGGGCGGCCAGTAGGTCCACCGCGGTCTCGCGCACCCGTTCTTCCAACTTCAGAAATCGGTAGAAGGACCTAAGTGACGCCAGATGCCTGGCAATGCTGGCAGGTTCCAGTTTTTCAGCGTCGGTCATCCAGGCGATGAAGGATGCCAATTCCTCCATACCGGGATGGTATGGATCCGCCATTCCATCCAGCGCCCAGCGGGCAAATCGGTTCAAATCCCGTTGGTAGGCGTTGCAGGTGTGCCTGGAAAGGGAGCGCTCCCCTTTGATGTAGTGCTGGAAAGCTTCCAGATCCTCGGCCAGCCGCGCCATTGCCTTGGAAGCTTTTTTGGCCATCATTTTACCCTGGGATGGGCGGTTGTTTGGAAGGGTCCAGATAGATGAAGCTCTTTCCCAAACGGCCCCCGTAATTTCCGGCGGAAACCAGGACAAGGCCAGGGGTATCCTTGGCCGCATCAACCGCTGCCTGGGTGGCTTTGACAAGGGTTGGGAGGTCCTTGCCATTCATGATGATTTCCATCACCGAATTCACACCGGGAGGAAGTTTGCACGCCCCACCCATCTTTTCGCGCAGGGTTGGGCAGAATTCCGCGTAGGTGCTCGCGATAGTGAACTTGTAGCTGCTTCCCGCCTTTGATCCGCTGCCGGCCAGACCCCCCGGAAAGGGGCATATCACCCCTGGAACCAACATCGCGGCCGCATGGCCCTTTTCAGCGGCAAGCAGGGCTGAATCAACGCTGTCCCCCATCAGCCAGAGGTTGCCCCCCATCAGGCCGTCGGTGTAGCCAAATCTGCGGTCCAGCCAAAATTCACCGCCGAGGATTGGAATCACCCAAACTTTCCGGCCGTTCCGTTCATCCTTGAATTGGTGCCGATCGCCGAAATAGGCGATTTTTCTGCCAATAGGTAACCAATCCGGGGTGTCCATCACGCTGAAGGCCCGGGCGGTGGGGCAGGTGAGGACATTTTGGGAAAGGCGTACCAGAAGCGATTTCTCAAGCGCCTCCACCCGGTCCTTGCGAAACCTTGGCACATGAAATTGAAGGATCGCACCCGGCCGCCCGTCCGGGGTGGGGAAGGATTCATCCCCACCCGGACCGACATACCGATCCAAGCCGGCCTCACAGTCGCACATGATGGTGCTGGAGGCGTTTCCAGTTGCCGCCGAAACGGCATGGTCAAGCCACTTCCTGTCCCGCGCTGTAACCAGGACTTCCGCGTAGAGGCTTCGAAAAGCTTCCGCGTAAGTGTCATCCACCAGTGCTGGCATCGTGGCCCCTAGCTTTCAGGTCGGTTTCAAGAAAATGGCAATCAGGCATTTTTTGCTGGCCGGATCACGCCTTTCTCAGTGATGACCGCGTTCATAAAGACATCATGGCTAGCCACCGGAATCTCATCGTAAACCTGGCACTCAAAAGCCAAGGCAAGGAGCGGGGTGCCTGGTTTTACATGCTCCAAAAGCTTGTCGTAGTAGCCAAACCCATGTCCCATCCGTCCACCACGCCGGTCAAAGGCGACTCCAGGTACAACCACCAGATCGAGGTCTTGAGGATAAACCCGTTTTCCTGGTTGATCGCGCAATTCTGTCTTCGGTTCGAGAATGCGATACATGCCTAGGGAAAGCTCATCCATGCTTTCCAGATGGAAAAGATCCAGCAGGCCGTCCACGCAATAGGGGACGATCACCTTTTGGCCTTTTCCCAAGGCTTTGGGGAAATGGTTGCGGGTTCGAACCTCGCTCCGGACATCCACGTACCAAAGGACCGTTTTGGCGGCTTGATACTCAGGGGTGGCCATCAACTGGTCGCAAATGATTTCGCTGAGTCCATCCTTGTTTTCTTGAGCGTTTCGACGCTCATGGGCTTGGGCTCGGAGGTTTTTCTTCAATTCTTGGAGTGCGTTGGCATCGGTTTGCTGGGTGGACATGGTGCCCGAAATCTCCGCTTGAAAATGGTCCGTCCGAACTGGAAAGAGCCTGTTTACCCAAGCCCTCTTCATACTTTTTAGGACCCTCCGGCCGTTTGGTGGGGCTGTTTTGCCATTCCGGCACCGGTTTTTGGAAGAAACAACGGCACAGTCGGTACGCTCGGCAGACTTTTTCCGGAAAAATTCAAATTTGCCTCAAGTGTCCTTTTCTACCCCCACCAGCTGATGCGTAAACTGGAAAAGTCAAGTCAGGAGCTAAAAAATGAAAACGTCCTTGGGGCCGGTGGCTGGATGCGGGTTGGCGGGAATCACCTTGCTGACCGGATGCCAAACCACCAATTCTTGTGGAGCGCCCGCTCCCATCACTACGACTGCCAACTGCCCGCAACGGCCTCCTTTGCGACAACGGCTGTTTGGAAGTGTCCAAAAACCGGGTAGCTGCCCGACCTGTCCGCAACTGCCTCCCGGGTCTATTCCAGTGGGAAGTTTGCCACCCGGGGCCGTCCCGGCTGGAAGTGTTCCTGGAAATCCCCCAGCAGTAATTGGGCAAGCAGGGTACGGCCCACCCCCCGTCGGAGCATCGCTGCCGGTTGTTCCCGGGCCCAATTCCCCTGCATTGTCACCTTCGAATCCTTTGTTAGGTTCCCCTAACCCGTCCACGCTGAATAATCCCGGGAGTAATGGCAGTCCCCAGCCTTCCCCTGCTGCATTCCCTGTCGCCCCGATCACGAATCCATCAACCAACGGCCCAACCCTGGGGTACCAGCAACCTCAAGCATTGGTGGAATCGAATTCCAATCATGTTGTTCTGGGGCCACCGGAAACAGGCAAGTCGGTGGAAAAACAATCCACCGCCAAACCTACTCAGCCGGCTGTTTTCCCGGTGGATATCCCGGGATATGCGGTTTTGGCTGAAAATATTGCTGCCGGACAACAACCTTTTCCGGATGGTATTCAATGGCTCAAGCAGGCAGGCTTTGATCTGGTGATCCATGCCCGCGCACCCGGTGAAGATGATTCGGCGGACAAGGCGATGTTTGCGCGGGCCGGTCTGACATTCACCTCCATTGAGATGGGGGCTGATACTTTTGATCAAACCGCAGTCCGACAGGTCGCCAGTGAAATTCGCCAGCGCGGCGGGCGTCCAGCCTTCATCTACGACCGTGACGGGGGAAGGGTCGGGCCCCTTTGGGTCGCATATGCTGTGACGGTCCTGAATATCCCGGAAAGTACCGCCAGGGATCAGGCCGCAAGGCTTGGTTTCAAGCCTGAAACCCGCCCGGAATGGGCAGCCGCCCTCCAGAGGGTTTTGGGCAGTCGGTAAAAGAAGGAGGGACGGTTGTCTCCGCCCCTCCACACATTTCAGCCTGAAGGCCTGGGCTTCATTTGGCTCAGGCCTTCTCCTTTTTTCGGGCCAGATAGCTTTCCTTGAGTTGGTCCATCAGCGCCGGAAGGCGATCAATCAGACGCTTGTGGGGTCTGGGTTTGGACCGCGCCAAAGTGTAGGCGGTCAACAGGGGGAGTGCCACCGTGCTGTCCAGGTAGCAGGTGACAGTTCCTGGCAATTGTTCGGGGTCCACCTTGCCCCAGGTCATGGCCTCCTGGGGTGTCGCACCGCTGAGCCCACCCGTGTCGGGACGGGCGTCGGTTATCTGCAAAAAATAATCATGCCCGCTTTCCTCCAAACCAAGTACTTCCTGGATTTGGGGTTCGGTTTGAAGCATGAAATTCTTCGGGGAGCCACCGCCAAGGATCCATACCCCGCTGTGGCCCTTCCGTTTGGCTTGCCACACAATGGCTGCTGATTGGTTCACATCCTTCAGGGGATCGATCCTCAACCCGTTTCCTTCCAGTTGCAGGGCCGCCAGGTTCATTCCGATGGAACTGTCTCCGGGGGAGGAGGTGAATACGGGCACACCAGCCCGATGGGCCGCGGCGAGAAAGCTTTTGCCAACCAAACCGTGCTCTTCCTCCCGTTTTGCCAGCACTCCACCTGCCAGATGATGGAATTCTGCGCTGCTTAGGGTCGTCTGGAATGGCTCGGCCTGGGCCATGGCCCTGAAAAACGAGTCGGTTCCCAGCAGGTTGTCGTACTCGAAAATGATGTCGTAGATGCGGATCACTTGGTTTTCCCGCAGCAAGAGATCATCCAAGCCCGGACGGGATTGGTGCAAGCTCATGCCAAGGGCAAAATGGGCGTCGTGGTAAATGTTAGCCCCGGTGGAGACAATCCAGTCGATGTACCCCGCCTCGATCAGCGGAACCAGGCACGACATTCCCAAACCGGCGGGTGTTAGTGCCCCGGATAGGGACAAGCCCAGGGTGGTGTCTTCGCGGGTCATCCGGTTGACTAGCAGTTGTCCAGCCTCCCGCAGTCGCCCCCCGTTGTAGGAGAGGAAAATGGAGTCCATCAGATCAGCGGCTTGGATATTCCCGGAGACCTTGGGGGGTGAAATGAGCTTGTTGGAAAGCTGGGACAAAACCTTCTGTCGGGCCTTGGGGCAGGAGGATTGGTTGTCATGGCTCATGGGCGGGCTTCCTGAAATATGGCGTTTGGATTGTTTGGGATCGAATCAGGGTTGGAAATCGCGGGCAAAAGCCTTGGCGTTTAGTTTTTCACCGGTGGCCGATTGGACCAAATCGTTCCAGGGAAGTAGCCTGCCTTTGGAAAAAATGGCTTCCTTCAGGAAAGCGCCCACTTGCTTGTTGTTCACGTAGATCACATCACGGGGAGACTCTCCCGGGTAAAGTTTTCGGCACAACGCGGCATGAACCTGGGAGGCGAAAAGCTCACCCATCATGTAGTTGTGGTAGTAAACCGGGGCGCTGACAATGTGGATCTTGCTGGCAAAGTCCGGCTGATCGCGCCCTTCCGGCCGCTTAATATCCTGGTATTTCTCCACCAAGTCCCACCAAAGTTTGTTCAGGTCCTGGTCCGGGTTCTCGTACATCGATTTTTCGAAGCGAAGCATGACCTGGCACCAACGGGAAAAGATAAGCAACCTTGCCCGAAGCGCCTTGCTCGCGCCCGCTTCGAACATGGCAGGGTCGGTGACCGTGATTCCCATGGCACCCAGAAATTTTGTTTTTTTGGAAAAACGCTCGAATTGCATGGCTATCCCCTCGGTCGCCAGGATGTGGGCCTCTGACCGAAGGACATAGGGCATCGATTCGGGAATGTTCAGGCTGGAATACACCGCGTGCCCCAGTTCATGAAGCATCGTGCTGGCCCAATATTCATTGGGCACGATGTTCGCAAGGACCCTGACATCCCCCTGGCGGTCGATGTCGGTGCAAAAGGCGTGGGGACTTTTGCCTGCTTTTTCGTACAGGTCACTCCTGCCAAGCACCCGGTCGATGGGGAGTCCGATTCCCTGGTAGAAGTCCCGGCAAAGCTTGAGGATGTCTGCATTTTTGTACGGGGCATCCAAATCCGCCGCGAAAACCGAGGGGCTCTCCTGAAAAAACGGGTCATGGTAATGCCATGGCCGCAATGCCTGAACGGTCGTGCCGCAGCGTTTGGCCAATTCGCTATCGATTTCCTTTTTCAGGGTCAGGAATGGCTCGCGAGTAAGGTTGTCCAACTCGTCAAACAGTTTGAGAAGGTCCTCGCCGCTCTGCTCGTTCAGGTGGAGTTGAAGCGCGTGAAAATTGGTGAAACCCAAGGATTTGGCTGCCTGGTTTCTCAGACGGACCAATTCCTTCAGGTTGGGTGCCAAAACTTCCCCAACCTTTTTGCTGGCTGTCCAAACCTGCTTCCTTCGTTCACCATCGGTGGATTGCCTGAGCACATCCCGGATCTGGTTCTCGGTCAGTTCCTGGCCTTCGACCTTGGCGCGAAACGAGTTGAAATCTTTCTCCACCTGATTGGCCAGGGAGGTCATCCGTTTGAGAAGTTCCGGGTCTACCTGGCTTCCCAGGTATTGGAGATAAAGCACCCGGATCGACCGACGGGTCAGGGGATCATCAATTTGGCCTGAATTG
>JAFMJU010000445.1 GCA_017853285.1 Gemmataceae bacterium | reverse complement strand
CACGGTGAGCTGGATACCCGAGGGCAGACTTCCCAGGACCTTTTCCAAGGAGTCGGCCACCTCCGCGATCTTGCCCGGGGAACCCGGGTAGGGCCCCATGCTCCCGGAGCAATCGATGACCACGCTGATGCTGCCTTTGGCCTGCCCGGACTTGGCGGCATCCTCCTCGGTGGCACGGAACGCCACGGTGGAAGGCCCGCTGAAACGGCGGAAAGACCTGACCAGCGTCGGGGTCTTGTGTATCTGGAAAGGAACTTTCAGCGGTATCCTCTGGCCGCGGAATATGGCCGTGAGGAGAACCTCATCACCGACCGGTTCCGGGTCCTCCCTGTCCAGCGGGCGCCCGCAGGCCCCGGAGGCAGGGGACAGGAAATCCACGGAAAAGCCGGCGGGCAGCGGATCACCACCCTGACCGGACCCGGCCTTGTACACCGTGGCCGACCGGCCGTTGGACAGACCATCCGGCGAGGCGAGTTTGCCACGGCCCAATTCCAGGGTCACGATTCCATCCGGAATCTTTCCGTTCGCCTTCGGCCCGGTCTCGAAATTGAGGGACAGCCTGGACTCGCCGGTCCAGTGGATGGGGCCCTGTGTCCTGGATTTCCTCCCGGCCGTGTCGGGCAATACCAGGGCCACATCCAGGGTGCCGTCCTTCTCAAGCAGCGAGTTCGCCTGCACCTGGCCGACCGGTATGGGCCCCTTCGCGGAGTCAGACAGCAGCAGTCGCATGGACCGCTTGAAGTAGGGGTCGGCGTAGTCGATCACATTGTCGAGGTGTGACTCCCAGGCCCTTAGGGCCATCCCGGCCAGGAACTGGTTGATCCAGGCCCGCCGCAGCAAGCCACCCGCTTCAGGGATATCCCGGAAATCAAGGTTGGCGATCCGGTCGAGGATGTCCGAACGAACCAGAATCGGAAGCCTATCCTCGCTTGGCGCGACCATAGCCGCCTTCACCAGTTGGTCGCTCTGTTTCTGGAAGACCTCGAGCCTGCGCCTGATCTGGTAACCCATTTGGATGACCAGGCCCTGTTTCTGGGCCGGATCAGCCGATAGCTGGGACAACCTGGAAAGACAAGTCTCGAAGGGCAGCAGGTCGGCGCCACCCACTATCGAGCTGTCGTCAAAAAGTCTCTGCCCAATCATGCGGAGCGGCAAGACAGCCTTCCGAGTCTTGTAGTCGATGGGCACCTTCACGGGCGAGGAAAAACGAACCGCCTGGTCATCCGAGCCGGCCTTCTTGCCCAGCACGGTCTCGGGGATCCTGGTCTGCAGGATGCGCATGCGCAGGCTGGTTTCAATGTCAGGCACCTCGAGCACTTGATCGACCAGCTCGTTCTCCCCGGCCACCTCGGTGGCCGCCAGGGAATTGCAACGGTCGAGCAATGCGGCCTGTACTTTCTGGTAATGCGCGCGGGCATCGGCGACGGCGCGCTCGGCACCGGACAGGTCGGATTCGAAATCACCACCCTTGGTCAGCTTGGAAACGGAGGTCTCCAGCAGGAAAGCCGCCTTGTGCACCTCGTCCCAGGCCGCGGAAACGCTGTCCTCCAACTCGCGGACGGAATAGGGGCCGAGCATGGACCTCCTGGCCCCGATCTTGGAAACCCAGGTGGTGTAGAAGGGCAGGTTGGCCTCCATGCGGTTCTTCATGTTCATCCAGCGCGTGATGGCGGACGACTTGGCGGCGGCGTCGATGTAAATCTGCTCGGCGCGGCGCAGTTCCCCGATCCCGGCCTGCACGGTTTGGGGGTCGCCGGAAAGGAGCTTGTCCTGCCCGGTGAGACGGATCTTGTCGGCCTCCGCGATCCGCCTGGAAACAAAAACCGCACCCCTTTCACAGGCACGCAAGGGCTCGGTGGACGCTGACGGGTTTTGGCCGCAGGCGCACTGTTCGGCCATGAGGTTCCCGCGAATCAGGTACTGGAGGGCGGAATTCAGGAACGGCGTCTCCGCCCGGTCGCGGATGAAAATCAGGGTCGACTGAACCTCCGAGGGTCTAAGGCGGCCGGGTGTCTCCAAAAGCCGAAGGATTTTCTCGATCCGCTTGGCGTCGGGATTGGGGCTGGTCGCAGCCACCCGCAGTGTGCTGCGAACGATGGACAAACGCAGGTCCCTCGCGTCCTCCAGGCCGGAACCACCTTTCTCCAGCAGCGCCTTGAGTTTCGGTTCCAGTTCAGTGTCTGGGGCCGAAAGCAGTTCCAGGGCGGCGTTCTGGTCCTCGGGGGAATCCCTGACTATTCCGCCCGCGACGAAGGGCATCCAAAGGTTGACCGATGCGGATTCCAAGGAAAGGCGGCTGAGGTTGACGATGTTGTTTTCCAGCTTGCGGACCTTCTCCTGCAGGGTGAGCGCGTTGGTGAGGTCGCCGAAACGGACAAGTGACTCGTAGCGGAGCAGGCTGCGCTGGTAATGATCCCAGGTGTCGGGACAGATCGCCTCCGGGGCGTTCGCCTCGGCTGAAAGCCGGGCATGCCTTTCCCATGCGGCCTTCAACTCGTTGAAACCGATTTGGAAGTCGATTGTGGGCGGGTCGAAGCCGGCGGTGCCCGTCTGGACCAGCCGGGTGGCGCCGAGAAGGCGGTTGCGAGCCGCGGGCGACCCGGGATGGAACCGCACATTTTGCGTCATCCCGTAGGTGCTGGACGCCCATGTCGAGGTGTTGGCAGCCATGGCCTCAAAGGCCTCATGGAGGCTGATCTCACCATCGAGGTCCAAGTCCTTGGCCTGGCCCGAGAGCGCCTTGACCAAATGCACCCCAAAATTGGTCAAGCCCCGGTCGTGGGTCCGGAGGGAAGTTTCGCCCGGTGAGCAGGAATTCACCACCACCAGGTTGGGCACGCCGGCCAACTCGCCGGCCATCTCCTCGAGACCCTCGGAAAAAAGATTGTCGAGGATGCCGAAATGCCAGACATTCTCGGGATGGTCGGAGTCCAGGACAAGAACCTTCACCTGGGAGGCGGGCTGGGCCTTGAGCACCTCCAGGATGCTGGAAATGGCTATAAAGGGAGTGCTATGGTCGGCCGAACCGGAATCATCGGGCAGGAGGAAAGGTCCCTTCTCATCGGTCGATCCGGAAACGAAAAAATTCACCACCAAAACGGGCGAATTGACAGCCCGGATTTCCTTCTGCCAATCGGTGTCGGACCGCAGGACCAAAGGCGGGCTAACCTGGACTTCATTCTTGCGGTAGGAACTCTCGCCGACCATCTGGATCATTTCGGCACATTTTGCCCCCGGCACATTGTGTGGCACCACGAGGTTGGTCTGGTAGCCAGCCACGAACTGAAGGATGGTCACCTTGGCCGGGGGGCGAACCCAGGTCAGGATCCAGCACAGGGAGGACACGCCAACCAGCCAAAGCATGAAAGCCCAGAGGGGCGCCATCGTGGAGATGGATTGCTGGCTCAAGGCAGTGGGGACCAGCCAACTCCAGAGGGGTTGGTGGCGCCTGGAATTGCCGGTTTCCAGGCCGGATCGCCATTTTGATTCAGCAAATCCGGCCATTCAC
>JAFMJU010000444.1 GCA_017853285.1 Gemmataceae bacterium | reverse complement strand
GCTTGAATTCGCCATCGAGGCCCTTGATGCGGAGGAGTCCGAAAAACCCAACCGCGATGACGATGGCGATGATGGTTCCGGCCTTGCGAGTGGTCCAAGTCAAGGCGGGAGTGACAAGGAAAAGGCCCAGCCAGGCGGTGACGGCCCAGGGGAGCGCCGCCATGACATAGAAAAGGGCCTTGTCTCCCTGCGGCAGGGCAAGGGCTGCCAGGGTGGCGACCAGGACTGCCGGAAACAGAATCCTGTCGAGCCAATTCAGGCGGGTGAAGCCGAGCCACCAGATGCAAGTGGCCAGCGCCCCCAGGAATGGGGCAACCATGATTCGGATCATGAACGGGTAAAAGGAGGCCTCCACGAGGTAGGTGGAACCTATGAGGGCCCACATGACCGCGAGAATGACCAGCGGAGTACGGAGACCGAAGGGAGGGGAAGTTTGGGTGCCGGATTCTTGGTCGGACATGGTGGAAATCCTGGTGGCAGAAAAGGCGAGCCGGGAGGATTATACCCCGGGTCCACCATGGGGACGGCCTGCCTGTACAGGTGTATATGTTATTGAGGGACAAAGGTTTAGGAAAAAACCGGTGAAAGGTTTGGCCTGGCGGGTGCAAGAAAGGATGTCCCGGCCATGCACACCAGAGGGCAGAGCGATGTTAGGCGACAGCACCCCCGGAATGGATCCGTTTCCCTATGACCTGGAACCATGCGCGCCGTGGGTGCCGGTAGAGCCGGAGAATGGCTGGGCGGGGGATGGGTATTTGGCGGCGTGAGGTGGCGGGTGCCGGCGCCCTGGTTTCACCTAAGATTAAAAATAGGTGAATGGGCACTCATATCTGGGTCCCAGAATGCAAGAAGTTGCCCGGAGGATGACGGGGTGATCGCGCACAGCCGAGCAAGGGTTGGTTTGGTTCTGTTGGCGATGGCAATCGCACCGAAGTTTTTCGGGCCGGTGGGTACCGCTCAGGCCGGGGAACCGCCGGTTACACACAATGGCTTTGATGTGGTGATTGCGGGTGGGAGCACGGCGGCTTTCTCGGCGGCGCTGGCGGCGGCTGAGGCGGGCGCGCGGACAGCGCTGATCGAACCAACGGACTGGGTGGGCGGCCAGTTGACGAGCAGCGGGGTGCCGGCGATCGACGAGGCGTGGCACACGATCAAGTCTGAAGACGGGGGCCCCGGATATTCGGTGTCGAAGGTGGCGCGGCTGCCGGCGAACATGACGCCAAGGTTTTTGGGCCTTTTGAACGCGATCCAGAACCGGGGAAACTGCTGGGTGAGCCGGTTCTGCTTCTGCCCCGACGCGTTCGTGGCGGGGCATCTCGAGCCATTGGAAAAGGGGTGCGGCGCCCGGTTGACGGTGTTCCGCGACACGGTGGTGAAGCGGGTGACACTGAGCCCTGACGGCCGTCGTGTGGCTGGCATCGAGTGCATCCGCCGGACGCCGCGGGCGGGGGTGGGCGCAAACGGGTACGACCGGCTGCCATCTGAGGACCTGGGAGACTGGTACAGCGCCGCGGACTCGCCCAGGTTCTGGAAACAGACGATCCGTTTTGTTTCCAGAAGCGAAAAGCCAACGGTTTTCGTGGACGCGACAGAGTGGGGTGAGGTGTTGGCGCTCTCGGGCAAGGAGTACCTGCAGGGCGTGGAGGAGGCGGACGGATCCCTGGCGGCGGCGAAGGGCGCGGACCGGTGGGGCCAGGCCACGGTGTTCTGCTTCGCGCAGGAGATCCGGGCGGAGGCGACAGGTGAGAAAGACCGGCCGGTGCAGTCCAAGGATTTGGGGTATGGCCCCTACGGGGACAAGCCGGACGCCTGGGAGAAGATCTGGACTTACCGGCGACTGCGGGGGAAGGGAAAACCCGCGACGGGGGATATTTGCCTGCAGAACTGGGGGTATTCGCAAAAGCATGGCGAGGGGGGCAACGACTACCCGCACGCCTACCTGTTTTTGTCGAAGGCGGACACGGCGGCCCAGGCGGTCGACTGGCGGGGCGGGATAGACATGGCGGCGTTGGCGGGGGCGGAGGACCGGGCATTCGCCTGGCACCAATGGTTCCGCGGCAAGGCGCCGACGGGGATCGACCCGGCCCGGATCACGCTGGCGTCGGCGGTCCTGGGAACCTCGCATGGTTTGGCGAAGCTGCCTTACATTAGGGATACGCGGCGGTCGATCGGTCTGGACGGATTCGTGCTGCGGTTCGCGGATCTGACAGGTCCGGCGGCGCAGCGGACAGGGACGCGTTTTGAGGACCGGATCGCGATCGGGGCTTATCCGGCGGACATACACCCGGTGACGAACTGCACGATGCCGGGGTATGTGGTTTCGGCCGGTGAGACGCTGCCTTTCCATATCCCGTTCCGGGCGCTGACACACCGGGACTTGTCGAACCTGCTGGTGGCTGGAAAGACAATGGCGCAGTCGTTTTTGGCGAACTCGGCGACGCGTCTGCACCCGATCGAGTGGTCGAGCGGGGTGGCGTGTGGGGTGGCAGCAGCGGAGATGGCTAAGAGCGGGCGGGATAGCGCGGGGATACTGAAGGAAATTGGCAGTCTGCAAGAGCTGGTGGCTCGTCAAACGCCGATCGACTGGACGCTGCCGAAGTAACCGCATCCTTTTAAACGGTGTTTCGATAAAGAAAATTAAAGACCTGTTTATCGGATTTGCAAGCCCGCCCGGGAGGAACCCGGGCGGATTTTTTTTAAACAGAGGTTTTTTGAAACCCGGGCAATTAGTTTCAATTAATGATAAATTAGAAGCCTCTTTTTAAGGTTTGTTTCATTGAGAGCTATCCAAGGAAAGATCATGCGGACAGCATTGCGGGCCATGGGTTCGATCAGTTTGGCCGCTCTGGGGCTGGCCTTGGTGTTGGCGGGGACAGGTTGCGGCTCAGATCCATTCCAGCGCCAACCGGTGCAGGGAAATGTGAAATTTGGTGGCAAACCGATCCAATACGGCACGATCCGGCTGGAGCCGGCTGAGAAACAGCCGGCGGGAGCGAGCGGCAGCATCCGCGACGGCAAGTTCAAGATTGAGCGGTCGGCGGGCGTGGGCCCGGGCAAGTACAAGGTTTGGGTGCAGGCTTTCGACAAGTCGGGCGAGCTCGCTCCCGGCGCCGCGCCAGGATCTGAGGGGGCGCCGCCAAAGGATATTCTTCCGCCCAAATATCTGAACGAGCCCGCGGCTGAGATCACCATCACCAAGGTGGGTGATGACAAGCCCAACGAGGTGAACCTGGATTTGAAGTGATTGGTTTTTTTCTTTTCATTATCCATTGATCGGAGTTAGCCATGGTTTCCACGAGGACCCGCAAGGGTTTCACGCTGATTGAGTTGCTGGTGGTGATCGCGATCATCGCGGTGCTGGTGGGCCTGCTGGTGCCGGCGGTGCAGAAGGTACGCGAGGCGGCCAACCGAATGAGCTGCTCGAACAACCTGAAGCAGATCGGCCTGGCGATGCACAACATGCACCAGAACGAGGGCAGCCTGCCTGCCAGCGATTATGCTGCCGGCGGCAACTGGGGCAC
>JAFMJU010000443.1 GCA_017853285.1 Gemmataceae bacterium | reverse complement strand
GGGGGGGGGGGGGGATTAAAAACCTACTAATGTTTTCTCTTTACGAATATAATTCGGGTCATTCTCCCTTGTTCTTCAGGTGACGGTTGAAAAAAGCAATCATGGCGCGGTCTGCCGTTTCGGCGTCTTTCCCCTTGAACCCGTGTCCCGCCCCTTGCAAAGTAAGCAAATCTGCCTCCACCCCGCATTTTTTAAGCCTTTCCACCAGCCATTCCGCCTGCTCGTGGGCAACATATTTGTCATCGGTGCCGTGGATGCACAGGGTTGGCGATGCATTGGGGGTGACCCAATTCAGGGGGCTGGAACGGATATGGGCGGGGAGGGCGGTTTCCAAATTGCCTCCAAGAAACAGTGGCAAAACCTCCGCCGCGTCCACACTCTTGCCATAGGATTTGGTGAAGTCGCTAGGCCCGTACACATTCACCACGCAATTCACCCGACTTGAAACGCCGGGGTTTCCTCCACCCCCCTCAAACTCTTCAACATCTCCGGTCACACCCAGAAACTGGGCCAAATGGCCGCCGGCGGAACCACCCGTCACACCAATACGCCGGGGATCAATGCCATACTTGCCGGCGTTCGCCCTCAACCACCGAACAGCCGCCTTGGTGTCATGGACCGCCGCGGGAAACCGATGCTGGGGAGCCAGACGGTAGGAAATGGTCACGGCGGCATATCCTTCCCCCGCCAGGGTTCGAATCAGGCTGTCATATCCTTCCCGCTTGCCCGCGCGGAAGCCCCCGCCATGGATGCAAAGAATGCAGGGCAGGGGGCCTTTGGCGTTTTTCGGCCGGGCCATGTTCAACTGGAGCGACACCCCTTCCGGCCGACTGTATTCCAGCCCTTGGTCGAACTGGATTTCCCCGGCCGCTCTAACCACTCCGAAAGGGAGCATGAACAAGGCAATCAAAACGATCCGGTATAAGCAGGAAAAAAACATGCCATTGGTTCCGTGAAACTGATGGGAAGAGGCTGTTGACCGATTCTGGGTTGGGTCGGCTCCGCTTGCAAGCGGCCCCATTGGAAAAATCAGTTGGTTGCGACCAATTCCCCAAGCAACCCTGCCAAGGCGTGCCCGGATAGCGTGACCAGTTTTTCACCCACCTGGATTTCAAACAGGTCCAAAACCTCTTCCTGCTTGATCACTTGCACCGAAACCCCGGGAATGAGGCCCAGTTCCATCCACCGTTTCAATCGCGCCGGATTGTCGTCCCGCACCTCGCGAATGAGGACAGTTTGCCCAACCCGGAAAGCCACGAGCGGTTGCAGACTGCGGGTTACCAGTTCCCCGTTCGCGGATGGAATGGGATGACCGTGGCAATCCTCGTCGGGTTCACCCAGGTAGGTGGCAAGGGCCTGCTCCAATCGTGGGGAAATGGCGTGCTCCAGAGCCTCCGCTTCCTGGTCCACCTCGCTCAGGTCCAAACCCAACACCTTGGTGAGAAAAAGTTCCACCAAGCGATGGCGGCGGATCACCCGCCGGGCTTCGGCCCTTCCAGCTTCACTAAGCTGGGCTCCCCTTCCTGGCTGGTATTCAATCCAACCACTGTCCGCCATACGGCGCAGCATCCCTGACACGCTTGGCGCCGTGACCTTCAAGGCTTGAGCAATCTCATTGGGCAGCACACGCTGATCCACTCCACCCAGTGCGTGGATGGTTTTCAGATAATCTTGGACAGCGGTGGAAGGTGGCCCGCTATCCGAAGAAATGACATCACTTTGCAATGGCTTGTCCCGATTTCTTCCTGCGCGAGCCTAAAAGCTAGCACATTTCAAAACTTTCTGGCAATTGAAAACAAAACCAAAGGTATTCCTTTTCGCCTGAAACACCTCGTAAGTTTGACTAGGCCACCCGAATGGTTTAGTTTTAGGAGAAGACCCGACGAGGGCGCTTAGCTCAGTTGGCTAGAGCACCAGCTCGACACGCTGGGGGTCATAGGTTCGAATCCTATAGCGCCCATAACGCCCCGGAGATTTTTCTCCGGGGCGTTGTTATTTCGGCCCTGTTCGACCCCGGGTTACCATATACCCGGCTTTGAGCAAGACGACCAGTCGGCAGTAGGCTTGATTGGGTACAAGACCGTTGAATTCAATTTGCCAGGCATCCTGAGTCATCCATTCCCAAGAAGCCAAAAGGGTTCCGGCAGGACTGATCCAACCCCAACTAGAGATATCCCGTGAAATCACCCTTCCAGCTGGATGGTTGAAAACACGCAACCATTCACCTTGCCACCCGCCGATTGACTTCCCCGCCGCATCCAAAACTTCATAGCCGGACCTTGCGAATATTCCGGCCAGCCAAAGACCGTTGGAGGCTTCGGCAGGGCCCGGGATGTTGGCCTCAAAAATCCCTACTTCACATTTGGCTGATTTGGCCGATTTTGAAGCTTCCTTTGGAATAAGGGCTGAGGGTGGCTGGATAACCATCTCGCCAAGGACAGACTCTTCACCATGGGCCAGCCAAATCTGGGAGGCCCGGTTCGACCGTTTGAAAATCAGGTGATCGGTTTCAATCATCCCTATTCCGCCATGGCCAGAAACTTCCTGGGGTGGATTGACTCGGCCCAACGCAGGCCTGAAACTCCTTATCAGTGAAATTCGGAGCCAGCCCGGGCATGTTGCCCTGGTAATGGACATCCGTTGCGAAATTCATTGTGGCGGAACCGACCCCATGCGCCAAATCACCCGAAGAGAGTTTGCCCAAGCCAGCGCGGCACTTGCAGCAGCCATGGCGTCCACCCAGGCCACCCGGGCAATAACCGCCCAAGGGTCTGACAAACCCGCCGGCGAAAAATTGCGTGTGGCGGTCGCCGGGGTCAACGGCCGGGGCATGGACCATGTCAAAGGATTCCTGGATCAGCCGGGAGTCGAGCTGGTAGCTGTTTGCGATGCCGATGAGGCGGTGATTGGCAACGCCATGAAGGCGATCGAGAAAAAACAGGGCAAGGCCCCGGTGTTTGTGAAGGATTTTCGCAAACTGGTTGAGATGAAGGACCTGGATATCGTCTCCATTGCCACACCCAATCACTGGCACTCCCTCATGGCCATTTGGGCCATGCGCCATGGCAAGGACGTTTATGTCGAAAAGCCTGTCAGCCACAATGTGTTTGAGGGCAGGCGGGCTGTTGAAGTCGCCAGGGAAACCAACCGGATATGCCAAACCGGCACCCAGGTCCGCAGCCAGCCGGGAATCCGGCAGGCCATCGCCGATATCCAAGGGGGAAAAATTGGCCCGGTCGATTTGGGTATCGGGCTTTGCTACAAGCCCCGCGGGTCGATTGGTCAGGTGAGTGGGGAAGGCGTCATCCCCAAAACGTTGGACTATAACCTGTGGTGCGGCCCGGCCCCCATGGTGCCATTGCGCCGGAAAAGGCTGCATTACGATTGGCACTGGGTGTGGGACACCGGCAATGGCGATCTTGGAAATCAGGGCATTCACCAAATGGATGTGGGCCGCTGGGGCCTCGGCGAGCAAAAGCTGGCCAAGGGCATTTTCAGCGTGGGCGGCCGGGTCGGCTACAA
>JAFMJU010000020.1 GCA_017853285.1 Gemmataceae bacterium | reverse complement strand
TCATCTCGGTTTCGGTGGCGGCGCCCACCTTCAGTTGGGCCACGCCACCGGCGAGCTTGGCGGCGCTCCTGCAACTTCTCCCGGTCGTAGTCACTGTCGGTCTTCTCGATTTCACGGCGGATCAACTCGCACCGCCCCTCGAGGGATTTCTTGTCGCCAGCACCCTCGGTGATGGTGGTGTTCTCGCTGTCGATACGAACCTTTTTGGCCCGACCGAGGTCGGCGAGCTTGACCGTGTTGAGGGGAATCCCCAGATCCTTGAAGAACGCCTTACCCTTGGTCAGGGTGGCGATGTCCTCGAGCATGGCCTTGCGCCGGTCCCCGTAACCGGGGGCCTTCACCGCGCAGACGTTTACCACGCCCTTCAGCTTGTTCAAAACCAGGGTGGCCAAGGCCTCGCCCTCGACATCCTCGGCGATAATGATCAGGGAAGCCTTGGCCTTGCTGACCTGCTCGAGCAGGGGAACCAAATCCTTGGCGTTGCTGATCTTTTCCTCGTGGATAAGGATGTAGGGGTTCTCCATCTCCACCGTGACCTCTTCCTGGTTGGTCACAAAATTGGGGGAAAGGTAACCGCGGTCGAATTGCATGCCCTGAACAACAACCACCTCGGTTTCGGCGGTCTTGCCCTCCTCGATGGTGATCACGCCATTGCTGGCGCCGACCTGCTTCATAGCCTCGGCAAGCTTTTTGCCGATCTCGGTGTTGTTGTTGGAGGCGATGGTGGCGACTTCAGCAATGCTCTTTTTGTCATTGGGGTCGATTTTCTCCGCCATGGAGCGAAGGGAATCGACAACTTTGCCAACCGACTTGTTTAGGCCGCGGGAAATTGCCATGGGGTCATGGCCTGCCGCGATGAGCTTGAGCCCCTCGCGGAAAATGGCCTCTGCCAGAACGGTGGCGGTGGTCGTGCCGTCACCCGCCACATCGTTGGTCTTGCTGGCGGCTTCCTTGATGAGCTGGGCCCCCATGTTCTCGATGGGGTCCGTCAACTCGATATCCTCGGCGACAGTCACGCCGTCCTTGGTCACATTGGGGCTTCCCCAACCCTTGTCCAGAACAGCGTTGCGTCCGCGCGGCCCGAGAGTAGCGCGAACAGCGCGGGCAAGCTTGCCGGCACCCGCCAGCAGCTTTTGCCTGGCCTCGTCGCTATAAACCAGGTTCTTCGCTCCCATCTCTACTACTCCTCAACTCGTTTGCTCTAGCGGGGTCTGATCAGAAGAAGCCGCGGCTAGGTTCACCAACGACAAAACAACACTATTCCTGTCAGAATCCACCTCGCGGGTGGCTCTTCGCCACCATGCACAGGGGTCTATTCATGCAATCTCCGTGCCACGACAGGGGGCAACAGGGCGGAACATCACCAAAACCCCTTTCTGCAAAGGTTTTTCGCCGAGTAGGCCATGGGTTTTGGCTTAATATGGTTTGGATTTCCTACTGCCCAGAAAGGGGCCTACCGGCCAAAGGCTGCCAACTTGACACCGCCTCCAAACGATTCTTGGCCACTTTTGACAACGCCAGCCACAGTGGCACCGCAAACGACCATCAGGATGTAACCATGAAACAGCCAAATTTGACCCAATCCCTTCCCCCCGAAATCCCTGGCTCGCTACTGAATCAACAGTTTTCTGTCATCCATTGGACTCCCCCGGCCCCTCCTGAAGAGTCGCTGTCCTGCTCCCGGGATTTACTGTTGGGCGCCATTCCGACCCTCTTGGTTCTGGCACGGCATCCTGGATGAATTCCCTGCCGTCAGCACCTGGTCGAGGTGCAAGCTTGGCAGAAATCCATGGAAAACAAATTTAGGTTGGTTGGAGTAATCCCTGGCAAACCATTTTTGGTTGCCAACTTGGCCCAGCAGGATGGCCTGAAAATTCCTTTGTTATGCGACCCGGAATACCTATGGCACGAGTGGCTGGGGTTGGGCCGGTTCGGATTGGCGAATTTCCTAAAGCCAAACGCTATCTTTGGATATATAAAGGGCCTGCTAAAAGGTCGCTCAATCGCCAAATCGGGGGAAAACGCGGATTTGATGCGCCAAGGGGGCGAGGTTTTCTTGGCCGGAAATGGAAAACCCCTGTGGGTGCACCGGTCCGTGGGTCCGACCGACCGACCCTCCACATCCGACCTGGCTCGGGTGTTAAAACAAATCCACTAGGGATCTAGTCAGAATTCAGTCATCCCGGTCATCAATTACCGAGATGCCAGCCTCTTCCAAAGAAGTAAGAATTTGATCCAGGCGGTCTGGATCGTGGTCGCTCTCGGCTAGAGCTTCATGGACCTGGCCAAATGTCACGAAGCCTGTCTTTTGGCCGCGTTCTACCAACAAGCGAACCGTTTCTTCAAGAAGTTGCATGGGAAGCCCCCAAACCGGCCCGTCAGGTGGTCCCTCGGTCCCGGCCGGCTTCCACTCCTTGGAAAACCACGGCGCCGATCCCTTTGGTAAAACCTGAACAATTAGTAGTGTACGCCGCCATCCTGCCTCATGCTAGGGCCCACTTTAAATAATGGATATCTAGTCGTATCATCCATTAAGGCCGCCTATCATCTCTCGCATTGGTTGCCATTGGATCCAGGAACAAAACGTCCTGGCAGCCATAGAAAAGAGTAAGTTGCCAATTCTCCCAGGAAAATTGGCAAATCTCCTCCATGGGGAACCTCGTCCTACAAGGGGAATGCATGAGCACGGATTCTGGCAAACCGACTGTGCCAGCGATTTCTCCCCCAACCGGCGGGAAAGATCCGGAGCGTACAGACGGTGTGTCCGGGTCCCAACTGGAAGAGATGCTCGTCAACACCTTCAACGGGATGAAGGACGAATTGATCAGCACGCTCAACCTGCTGTTGCGCTCCCGCGAGGATGCCATCGACATGGCTCAGGAGGCCTTCCTCCGGTGCTGGAAGGCCCGGGCGCAAATGACCAAGGTGAGCAATCCAAGGGCCTGGATTTTTCAGGTGGGAATGAATGCCGCCCGCGACCTGCGCCGAAGCGCCTGGAAGCGCAAGTCGCGACCCATGCTGGAAAATGTCAGCTTTCCGGCCCCACCGGAGACGGGATTCGGATCGACCTTGGAGGAACGCGAGGAACTGGAAGCCGTCCGCAAGGCGGTGACCGAATTGCGCGAGGAGGAACGGGAAGTGTTTCTCCTCCGCCAGTCCGGGGAAATGACCTACGAGGAAATCGCCCTCACCGTGGGCCGTCCTGTCGGGACCGTGAAGACACAGATGCGCTCCGCATTACAGCGGGTGAAGGCCCTTTTGGCCCCGCATTCCCCAAACGAGGGACCGGCTGAGGGATAAGCCGGCTAGCTGGAGAATCGCCATGGATTGCCGCAAATGCCAGGATCTGATCCTGGAATGGCTGGAGGAGTTGCTGGAACTGCCGGAATCGGCGGAATTGTCCAGCCATTTGGAAACCTGCTCCTCATGCCAATCGGCTCGGGACCGCGCCCAGATGATGCGGGCCAAGGTCAGAGCGGCCATCACCACCCCCTACCCTGACATCCAATTTTCATCACCAGAACCGTTCCAAATCGGCCCCAGGGAGAACCTTCCGGATCAGCCAAGGCGAAGCTGGCGTGTTGAAACCGTGCTGGCGGGATTAGCGGCGGCTTTGGCTGTAATGGCGGGCAGCAGCCTCCTGCGTGACATGGCAACCAGGCGAAACATCGAATCAGGCCGCGCAGCGCTGGTTGCCAATGGCCAGCAAACCCAAACCCTTCAGGAAAACCTGAACTCCATCCGCCAGGCACGCCAAGGCCTGGTAGATGAATACTCGCGGGCCGTCGCCAAGGTGCGGGAGGAGGCCAACTCCCAACCGGTTCGCGTGGTGGTGAATGGTCCTGCCGGTGTGGTGGGCGGGGCCCCCACCCAGTTTCTGGCCCAGGCGATCGACCCCTCCGGACGGACGCTCCCCATGCGCATGGAGGCGTCCCTGGAAAACCCCGGGGACAAGGCGATCGCGCTGGATGTTCTGCCCCAGGCGGATGGCACACATCGCATTTCCGTACCCCCCGATGTCCCGCTCCGGCCGGGCATCGATCCGATGCTGAGGGTCCGCGCCTTTCCCCCAACGGATTTGCCGGCAAAGGACAAACCCCTTTCGATGGTGGAGGTGACTGAACGGATCAAGCTGGGGTTACCCCCGCTGACCACCCACCTCACCACCGATAAGCGGCTGTACCAACCCGGGGAAACCGTTCGTTATCGCTCACTCACCCTGGACCGGGCATCCTTGCAGGCCCCACAAGGCGCGCTGAAGTTGCGCGTGCGCCTCATCTCCCCGAACAAATCCGAGCGTTTGCTTCTGGTTTCCGACGGGCTGATGGCTCAGGCTGACCTGCCCGCCAAGCCGGTGACCGGACCCTCCGGGAAGCCATTGCGTGGAATCGCTGCCGGGGAAATCCCGCTGGACAACGATTCCCCAGGCGGCGAATACGTGCTGCGCGTGGAGGATGCCGACGGGCGTTTCGTCCCGGCCGAGCGCAAATTCCTGGTCCAGGTGTACCAGAAGCCGCGCATCAACAAAGAATTGACCTTTTCCAAGCGGGGCTACGGCCCCGGCGAGAAGGTGCGGTTTGCCGTTCGCGCCACCGCCCAGGACGGCAAGCCAATCGCGAACCAAGCGGTCAAGGCCCAATTGAAACTGGATGATCAGGTGGTCGAGGCCACAGGCGCCATCACTAAAGATCTAACCCGTTGGTTTGAATCCACATTGGGGCCGGATGGCAGGGCGACATTCAGCTTCAAGCTTCCGGAAGCCGCCGCCATTTCCAAGGGTGATGGCAGCATCACTGTTTCATTCTCCGACGGCGCCAGCGTGGAAACCCTGGTCAAACCGGTCCCCCTGGTTCTGGAACGCGTCGATGTCGGCCTGTTCCCCGAAAGCGGGGACTTGGTGGCCGGGTTGCCGGCTAGGGTCTATTTCACCGCGCGCACCTCCCTGGGCAAGCCCACTGACCTGAAGGCGCGCCTGCTGGAAAACGGGCGTCCCCTGGTGGAGGGAATCCAAACACGCAGCGACCTGGAAAATCCCGGGGCCAACCAAGGCATGGGTTCCTTTGAATTCACGCCCAAAACCGATGCGAGTTACACGCTCGAGCTTCTGGGCCCCTCCAAGGGCACCACCCTTGCCCTCCCGGCAACCAAGGCGGCCGGTGTGACCCTGCGGGTGGATGGGGAAAAACTATCCCCCGGTGGCAAAGTTCCCGTTGAACTGAGGGCCACAGGTGAGGGCTTGTGGTTTTTGGGACTCTATTGCCGGGGAAGGCTGTTGGATTCCAAATTGGTCCCCGGCAAGGAAAGCCGCCTGGAGCTTGATCCCCCTGCCGGCATTGGTGGAGTTTGCCGGCTCACGGCGTTCCGCCTCGAATCACCGGCCCCTGGAACATCTGGCAAAGGCAAGCTCACACCAGTCGCTGAACGGCTGATCTGGAGACCTGTCGCCTCCAACTTGAATGTGGATCTGAAGGTGGAACGGGTTTCCGAAACCGGACCCCCTGGCAAGGCGATGTCCGCCCCCTTCAAACCCGGAGAAAAAGTCCGCCTGAATGCCAAGGTGCGCGACGCGCAAGGGAACCCGACCGGGGCGATCCTACTGGCCAGCGTGGTGGACCATGCGGTTGTCACACTGGCTGATGAGAAGACGGCCAGATCCATGCCCACCCACTTCCTCCTGGGCGAGGAAATTCTGCACCCGGATGATCTGGAATACGCCGACTTCCTGTTGACCCCCCATCCCCTCGCGCGGGTGGGAATGGACCTGCTTCTGGGCACCCAGGGCTGGCGCCGTTTCGCCGAGCAGGATCCCGCGAAGTTTCAGGCCCAGCATCCCGTGGAGGCGCCTCATTTCCTCGTCAGCTCCGGTTTGGCCAGGCAGCAATCCACCCTTTCCACCCAAACTGGATTGGAGAACAAGATCCGGGACTTGGCCCCGGAGTTTGACGACCGGTTTCGCAAGCAGGAAGAAGATGTCCGGCAGGCGCGGATCCAATTGGAGGAGTTGTTTCAAAAAGGGAGGGACATCCAGTCCCAGCTCAACCTGGTGGAAGGCCGCCTGGGCCAACGTTTCACGCTGCTGACGGGTGGATTAGGTCTTGGATTGGGCATGATGTCATTCCTGTTCTGGCTTGGCAGGGGAAAAACCCTGGCCACCCGATTGGCACTGGGCCTTGGTGTGCCAGCCCTGCTTTGGATCGGGGGTCTTTGGCTCTTCAGCCCGGGAATGGAAGGGCTTTCCAAAACGGCCAGGCAAACGGACATGAATGCGGCTTTACCGACAGCCTCCCCCATGGCGAACGCGGCCCCCAAGGGCATCGAACATTTGCCCCCGGAAGTCCTGCGGAATGACCGCTGGGCCAAAGGGACAATTCCCGCTCCAAGGATCGCAAGCCCCAATCCTCCGGGGGGTCCGATCAAGTCGCAGAATGGCCCAAAATTATTGGCGGACGCAAACAATTTGGCTGATGCGGGAATCCCCCGCCCTGGAACGAGAGTGGGAGGCAGCCCACCCAACCCGGAAGGCAGGGCCCGTGCAAAGCAGGCCCCCGGTTCCGCCCTTTTGGGGGCTGCCCGCCGTCCCGGCATGGGCGGCGATAACCTGTTGGGTTCCATCGACCGGCTGTCCCTGCCCCGAGCGATCGCGGAGGATCCGCAACTGCTCCCTTCTGTTTCCGGGGAGGACTTGCCACCCTTGGAGGTGGTGCGGGAATACAGCCACATCCGGCTGTTTGGTGAAGACCCCTCCTCCCGGTCGGATTTTTCGGAGACCCTCCTTTGGAAACCGGTTTGGGTGCTGCCAACCGGTGAAGGCAACGCCGAATTTGAGTTGTCCGATTCGGTCACCCGTTTCGTCGCGACTGTTTCCGCAAACACCGAGGACGGCCGCCTCGCTTCCGCCAGCCAACTTTTTGAAAGCAAACAACCCCTGACTCTCAGCATCAAGCTGCCTGGAGAGGCCACCGCTGGCGACCTGTTGGAGGCGCCACTGACCCTGGAGGGGGAGCCGGGCTCCAACGTGGACTGGTCCGTCCCCCAAATCGATGGTGCCGAATTAAGGGGCCCGAACCGGGGCACTCTCACTTTGGATTCCAACGGCAGGGGCAGGGTTTTGGTTCCCCTGCGGCCATCGGAAAACTCCAGCCTGGTGGATTATTGTCTGGAGGCCTCATCCGGCACATGGCGGGACACCATGCGCGGGAAAATGCCGGTGGTGTCTGACGGATTTCCCGTCACCGGGTCGCTCAGCATGCGGTTGGAAGGAAAGGTTGAGAAAACCCTGCGCCTACCCGACACCTGGAAAAAGGACTCCCTTTCACTGCGAGTGGAAGGTTTTCCCAGCCCGCTGGGCGAGGCCCTTTCCGGTTTGGAAGGGATGTTGCGGGAACCCCACGGCTGTTTTGAACAAACATCAAGCTCCTCGTACCCGAATCTCATGGTGCTGCGCCTTTTGAAAACCTCAGGGGTAGCCAATCCCGAGGTGGAATCGAAGGCCCGGGAACTGCTTGCCGCCGGCTACAAGCGATTGGTCGGCTTTGAATGCATGGACACCAAAGCCGGCCGAAAGCATGGCTTCGAATGGTTCGGGGCGGCGGACCAGCAACACGAGGGATTGACCGCATACGGCCTCTTGCAGTTCACCGCCATGCGCGACGCGGGCTTGGAAGGGATGGACCCCGGATTGATCAGCCGGACCCGGGAGTTCCTGGTCTCCAAAAGGGATGGTCAGGGAGGCTTCGTTCGCTCTAACCGCAGGGTGGACTCTTTTGGCAACTCCGCTGGCAATCTGACCAACGCCTACATCCTTTGGGCATTGGCAAAAAGCGGGGATGTTTCGGATTTGAAAACCGAATTCGACGCGCTCGCCAAAAGGGCACCGGAAATCAACGATCCTTACGAGATGGCACTGGTAGCAAACGCCTTGCTGACTTCAGGCCGAAAGGACTCGGGGGCGAGCCTTTGCAGGCAACTCATTCAGAAACAATCACCGGATGGATCCATCCCGGGAGCCGCCACCTCCATCACCCATTCCATGGGAAATGGCCTGGTGGTTGAAACCACCGCCTTGGCTGTCCAAGGCTGGCTGGCGAGTAAGGATCCAGCATCGGCACCGACGGTTTTGAAAGCCATCCAGTGGCTGGCCCAAAAGCGGTCTGGTGGCACATTTGGCTCCACCCAGGCCACCATCCTCGCGCTGGAAGCCATGACCCGGTTTCAGGAATCCCAGGTAGCCAAGGTTTCCGCGGGCACCTTCCGCTTCAGCACCCAGGGCAAACCTGTGGCGGCCTTGCATTTCCCGGAAAATGCCATCAGCCGTCTGGTCGGCGATTTCAAGGAATCCGATTCAGGCCTGCGTCCGGGAGACAATCTGGTCACCCTGGAATTGACACAAGGCAACAGCTTCCCCTGCTCCTTGACTTGGGAATATCTCACCCTCACCCCGCCCACCTCACCCAAAGCGTCCATTCACATCCAGGTGCAACCGGACAGGCAGGAGGTTTTGGAAGGAGAAAGCGTGCGTCTGGACCTGAGGGTCAAGAACCGGTCCTCCACCGCCGCGGGCATGGTGATGGCGGTAATTGGGATACCCTCGGGCCTTTCCTTGCCCCCGGATGCCAAACAACTGATCGAGTTGACCCGACCTCCGAGCAATGGAGGCGAACCCCGGCTGGCAGCCTGGGAGCAGAGGGGCCGGGAGCTGGCCTTCTACTGGCGGTCCATGAACCCAGACCAGGAAATCCAAATTCCAGTCGACTTGGTGGCCTCGGTCCCCGGCCAAACCACTGGCCCAGCCTGCAGAAGCTATCAATATTACTCGCCAGATGACAAATTCTGGCAAAAAGGCCTCTCTATCACCGTGAAACCCAAAAATTGATGGTCAAAAAATGCAAAAAACAGGGTCACCGTGCCCCGAATGCTGGTCAGACCCGCCTTTTTTGCTAAATTGAGCCCTGTTGTAGTTCGATTTGCTGCCGCCGCAGGTCACGCGAGTGACAGGCTTCGGCGGCTCTTTTTGTTTTGGTCAATTCTCGGAGCGGGACAGCAATGAGCCACAAGTATGTGTACTTTTTCGGCGACGGCAAGGCGGACGGCGATGCCAGCATGAAGACCCTGCTGGGCGGCAAGGGTGCCAACCTGGCCGAGATGACCAAAATCGGGCTGCCTGTGCCCGCCGGGTTCACGCTAACCACCGAGGTTTGCACCTACTTCTACGCCCACGGCAAACAGTATCCCCCCGAGCTGAAGGCCCAGGTTGACGAGAATATCAAGAAAACCGAAGCCGCCATGGGTGCCAAGCTCGGCGACCCGGAAAATCCGTTGCTGGTTTCCTGCCGCTCGGGTGCCCGGGACTCCATGCCCGGCATGATGGACACCGTGCTGAACATCGGCCTGAATGAAAAAACCCTCGCCGGCTTGATCAAGAAGACCGGCAACGAGCGATTCGCCTGGGACACCTACCGCCGCTTCATCCAGATGTACGGCGATGTGGTGCTGGGCCTGAAGCCCCAGGACAAGAAGGAGGAAGACCCCTTCGAGAAGATCATGCACGACCTCAAGCACGAGCGTGGCGTGACCCTCGACAACGAACTGACCGTGGCCGACCTGAAGGTTCTGGTTGACCGCTTCAAGAAGGCCGTGAAGACCCGCACCGGCCACGATTTCCCCGAGGACGCCCGCGAACAGGTGTACGGGGCCATCGGCGCCGTGTTCGGCTCCTGGATGAACGACCGCGCGATCGTCTACCGCCGGCAGTACAACATTCCCCACGAGTGGGGCACAGCCGCCAACATCTGCTCAATGGTGTTCGGCAACATGGGTGACGACTGCTGCACCGGGGTCGCCTTCACCCGCGACCCCGCCACCGGCGAGAATGTCTTCTACGGCGAGTACCTCACCAACGCCCAGGGCGAGGATGTGGTGGCCGGCATCCGCACCCCCAAGAAGATCGAGGAACTCGCCACCGAGATGCCCGCGGTCTACAAGCAGCTCGACGAGGTCCGTCTCAAGCTGGAAAAGCACTACCGCGATGTGCAGGACATCGAATTCACCGTCCAGCGCGGCAAGTTGTGGATGCTCCAGACCCGCAACGGCAAGCGCACCGGCTTCGCCGCCATCCGCTTCGCGGTGGACATGGTGCAGGAGAAGCTGATCGACTGGAAGGAAGCCATCTCGGTCAACCGCATCCCCCCGGACGACCTGAACCAACTGCTGCAACCCCTGTTCGACCCCGACGCCAAGCGCAAATCGGTCGCCGAGGGCAAGCTGTTGGCCAAGGGCATCAACGCCGGTCCCGGCGCGGCCTGCGGGCGCATCAAGTTCTTCGCCGAGGACGCGGAGCACTTCCACAACAGCCACAAGGGCAGCCCGGACGGCCGGGTGATCCTGGTGCGCCGCGAGACCAGTCCCGAGGATCTTCGCGGCATGCAGGTCGCCGAAGGCATCCTCACCGCGTTCGGCGGCGCTTCCAGCCACGCCGCCCTGGTTTCCCGCCAGATGGGCAAGGTCTGCGTGGTGGGCTGCTCGGCCCTGAAGATCGACTACCAGGCCGGCACCCTCTCCGTGGGCGAGCATGTCCTGCGCGACGGCGACTGGCTGAGCATCGACGGCTTCACCGGCGAGGTCATCGCGGGCAAGGTGGACACCCGCCCCTCCGAGGTGGTGCAGGTGCTCATCGACAAGACCCTGGCCCCTGGCAAGTCCAAGGTCTACAAGCAGTTCCAAAAACTGATGACCTGGGCCGACAAGGTGCGGAAGCTCAACATCCGAACCAACGCCGACAGCCCCTCCCAGGCCGAGCAGGCGATCGCCTTCGGCGCCGAGGGAATCGGTCTTTGCCGCACCGAGCACATGTTCTTCGACCACATCCGCGAGATGCGGGAGATGATCCTGGCCACCACCCCGGAGGCCCGCAAGGCCGCCCTGGCCAAACTGCTTCCGTTCCAGCGCGAAGACTTCGCCGGCCTGTTCCGCGCGATGAAGGGGCACCCGGTCACCATCCGTACCCTGGATCCCCCGCTGCACGAGTTCCTGCCCCACGATGAGAAGGGACAGAAGGAAATGGCCCACGAACTGGGCGTTTCCATCGACGAGATCCACAATCGCGTCAAGGCCCTGCATGAGTTCAACCCCATGCTCGGTTTCCGCGGTTGCCGTCTGGGCATCGTGTTCCCGGAAATCACGGCCATGCAGGCCCGGGCCATTCTGGAGGCTGCCTGCATCGTGAAGAAGGAAGGCGGCGAGGTGCATCCCGAGATCATGATCCCGCTCGTCGGGTTCAAGCGTGAGCTCGAGTTGCAGGCCAAGGTGGTGCACGATACCGCCGCCGCCGTGTTCAAGGAGAAGGGAATCACCGTGGAATACATGGTGGGCACCATGATCGAGCTACCCCGCGCCGCGATGGCCGCCGACACCATCGCCCAGCAGGCCCAGTTCTTCTCCTTCGGCACCAACGACCTCACCCAGACCGGCTTGGGCATCAGCCGCGATGACTACGGCAGCTTCGTCCGCCAGTACATCGAGGGTGACATTTTCAAGAAGGATCCGTTCCAGGTCATCGATTTCGACGGCATCGGCCTGCTGATGCAGACCGCCGTGGAAAAGGGCCGCAAGGTCAAGAAAGACCTGAAGCTGGGCATCTGCGGTGAGCACGGCGGCGAACCCGACTCGGTGAAGTTCTGCCACTCGATCGGCCTGAACTATGTGAGCTGCTCCCCGTTCCGGGTACCCATCGCCCGGTTGGCCGCCGCTCAGGCGGTTCTGGAGGAGAAAGCTGAAAAGGCCCGCAAGGCCGCTGAGAAAAAGGCGGCCAAAGCCGCGAAGTAATCTCATCGTTCAGTATTGAATTCCTCTCGGGCCATGGTGTTTCCCGAACGCCATGGCCCGAGGGCTTTGTCCAACTTAGATGGTATGAATCTGAGGCCTTTATGAAATCGAAAGGCAAACACTGGAATTCGAGCATTCGCCCTGCCCTGGTCGCCGGTCCGGGGGGTGAGGCCCGTTCCTTGCACCGCCTGAACAACCCTCTGCTTCGCAAACTTCACCGCAACAGCTTCACAGCCCTTTTTTTGGCACTCCTGATGCTCTTTATCATTCAGGGATGGATACTCTCGGCAACCTTTCTTGGACAAGGGAGCACGGTTGCCCTGTTGCTTTGTGGAACCATGGCCATTCAAGCCTTGCGATACTCGGATCGAACTCTTGGAATCACATGTGCGGTAGGTTCGATCACTGTCTTTTTGAACTGGATTTGGTGGGCAATCATCCCCCTGCTTCCGGATGAAAATGAATACGCGGCGCAGGGGATAGGACTTCTGGTTTTGGCCCTGGTTTTGGCTCACATGGTAGGAATCACTGTGTATCATTTGTGGCACAACGACTACACGGGAAGAAATGCCCTCTTTTGCGCCGCAAGTACATATCTCCTTATAGGCTTTCTTTGGTCGTGCTTTTTCGCACTAATATCCTATTTCACAAGCGACGCTTTTGCCAATAATGGAATTGGCACATCAATCAAAATGGAGGGAACAGAAATACATGAAAGCTTTCACCGGTTTTTCTATTTCAGCATGATCACCATCACCACCGTCGGCTACGGTGATATGACGCCGGTCGCTCCTTTGGCGCGGTCGCTTGCTTGGATGGAGGCTGCGATCGGACAATTCTTTTTCGGGGTGGTTCTCACCAGGTTGGTCGCATCGCAATTCGTCCAATCCGGGGAAATGGCCGACCAAAAAGTGACTGACAAAAAATCAGGTGAGCAAGAATCCAATGAAAAGAAGACGGATGTAATTGCCGTCATCAACCCACCCTCCAGTTACTCCCATTTTCCAAATGAAAAAAGTTGATTAGCCGCTCCTCCATGGCAAGGTTGGACTTTATTCCCCGAAGAAAAAGCCTTATCGCCCCCCCAACTTGATCTTGATGGGCCATAAATGCCTTTGGAGCGCGGGGGGCTGTTCATGTCCAACCAATTGTTTGGAAGAAATCTCCTGGCCGATTTACCGGATCACAATCAAACCATTGATATCAACGCCGATTACAACCCGGCTCCGCTTGGATATTCCGCCATTCCCGAAAAACCAAGACCGCCGGTCCGCTGCATCTCCCCCGGAACGGGGGGGAAAAAATACAAATCCAAGTTGATGAATTGGCTGCACCAAAACAGCTTCACCCTCTTTTTCGGGTTCATGCTCGCCTTCATGGGGCTTCAGTTTCTGCTTCCCACGGCCACCTTTTTCCTTCAGGGACAGATTGTGGTCATCTTGCTGAGCTGCACACTGCTCATCCAGGCGATCCGATTCGAGGACCACAAGTTGACCATGCTATGCATGACCTGCATGGCGCTGACGCTGGGCCTCAATGGCATTGTTTTGGCCGAGGACGCCTTGGGCGACCTGATATTCAAGAGGATAATCGGCGCGAATCTGATGGTATTGTCCCTGTTGTTGGCTGTCCTGACCTCCGTTTTGGTCTATCACCTCTGGCACAACGACTACACGGGCAGGAACGCCCTTTTCTGCGCCTGTTCCAGTTATTTGCTGATCGGGTTCATGTGGTCCTGTTTCTACTGCACCATCGCCTACTTTTCGGACAATTCGTTTTCCAACGCGAACGCCATTTCATCTGGAAACGGGGAGGAAGTGCTGGATTATCACCGGTTCTTTTATTTCAGCATGATCACACTCACCACCGTCGGATACGGGGATATCACCCCCGTCTCACCCCTGGCCCGATCTCTTTGCTGGATGGAAGCCGGAATCGGCCAGTTTTATTTCGGTTTCATCCTGGCCCGCCTGGTGGCGACCCAGTTCATGACCAACCGGACCGACAAGGGATGGCAACACGACCCCAACACCAACGCCTTCAAAACCCCGGTTCCGGGCGCCAAGGTCAAACAGGCGGCCTGATAATCAAAAAGCAAAAAACGAAAGCCGGAGCCCTTTCAAGGCTCCGGCTTTCGTTTTTGTGCGCGCAATCGAATAAGCCTGGATTACTCCTCGGCAGAAATCTCGATGTTGTGCTCGGTCTTGAAATAAAGCCGCAGGGCGCGCAGGGCAATGGTGGTGATGGTGCGCTCTTCCTTTTTGGCGATCCGACGCAATTCCATGGCCACGGCGGGGGGAAGGCGAAGCAGGATGCTGGTGCCCTTGATGGTCTCGGTTTTCTTTTCTTTGGGTTCCATGGCCATTCAATCAACCTCAAAATGGGTTTCTATTACCAGTTAAAATCAAGAAAGCCCCTTGAAGGAAACTTCTTTTTAATTTTTACCCCGAATGGCATCCGCTTACAAGTGCAATCAAATCACCCCGTCAAATTTTCCCAACTATCTCTAATAAAACTCTGGCAACCAATTGTCTTTCAATAAAAAATGAAAAACAATCGCCCATCTGAATGTTGACCTGTACAGATGCCAGCTAGCTTCTTTTGCGGCCAGCTAAGCCGGCCTGATAAATAATCTTAAATATATGTGGTAAAAAGACTTAAGGAATCTGACCACGAGCCCCTGGATTGGGGTCATCGGCTGCCCAACGGGCCAGATCAAACCCTGGAAGGTTTCCCAAATCACGACGGCTGAAGAGCGCCGCGGATCGATCCGGGGTGATTTCGGTGTTCACAAACTCCCCAAATCGCATGGTCATTTCAACCTGCTGTTCAGGCCATTGGAAAACCACCTTTTGGGGAAGCACCGCTCCCGTCTGACGAACCACCTGGATGTCTTGCACCTGCACCGAGCAAATAACTTTGCCGGTTTCGTCCTGCAAATAATGCCCCAAAACTTGCGGTTTGCCTGCCTGGGCGGGAGCCCTTTGGAACACAGTCACCCGCGCGATGGCCTTGCCCTGTGGGGAGGTGCCCCTTTCCACCAGTTCGGCATATTGGCCCTTCGGCCTGACCTCATAGGGTTTGTTGTGGTCGTATTCGGCGATCCCCATGGCCGCCAGAATCATTTCTGGTTGGAAAGGGAACGGCATACGCACCTGCCCTGCCGCCATGGCGGCGTGTGAGCAGTGGAAGACGTAAGGCGGGTCAGCCTTGCTGATCCAATACCAAAATTCTTCCTGGTTCGATCCCAAATCCACCGCGTTCTGCCCCAGCACCTTGGCCTTCAGCCGGAACATGTTCGGTTTTTGCAGGACCACCATGCCGTCCAAACCTGGGGCGTTTTGGTTACCCTGCTTGCAGTCGATGGCCACAGAATTGCATTGGATAGCCTGGATTCTGCGCGCATTATCGTTGAGATACTCGACCATTTGCTGGGCCGAGGGCATCTCTTCATTGACCGGGCCAGGCTTGGCGTCTTTGGCCGGCTTCAAAATTTTGTCCAGGCTGGCACAACCCAGTCCCCCTGCCAGAATCAGGGCCAAGATCGCCGCCTGGCTGACGCCCCTAAGCAACCCGCCTCCACCCGGTTTGCCTGTTTGACCATACGGCGAGGATACAGGGGGTGGTGG